>CAYOEI010000104.1:0-4692 GCA_964402825.1 uncultured Hyphomicrobiaceae bacterium | reverse complement strand
GCGATTATTTCGGGGTTCACCATGGCGATGGGCTCCTTGGCCACCTCGCCGTCCTCATCATCGCGGTTCCGGTATTTCACATCCATGACGATGACCCGGCGCGGTATCGCCATCTGCACCGCCGCCAGTCCGATGCCCGGGGCGTCATACATGGTCTCCAGCATATCGTCGATCAGCGCGCGCAATTCATCGTCCACGCGCTCAACCGGCGCGCTTGACCTGCGCAGTAATGGATCAGGCAATGTGATGATATCGCGTTTCGTCATAAGAGAGTTGAAATAGGCTTTGACCGGGGCAAGGTCAACACGGCAAATCGCGCTAATGTTCCTGTTTTGATCCAAACACTTCGCGAATCGCGCTATAGCTTTACCCATGAATGAAAATCTCATCCAATTTGGCGACATGACGCTCGACCCCATGCATCTTTTGCTGGGCATCGCCGCGTTTGCCGCATTTGTGCTGCTGGCGCTGTTGATTGTCGTCATTGTCAATTTGTCGAGGCGCAGCGACGAGAGAGGGGAACGCGCGGCGCAATCCTCGCATCTTGATACCGAGCTGGCTGAACTCAAGGGGCGATTGCAGACAGTCGCCGAGATTTCCGTCTCGCGGCAATCGGAGTTGACGCGGTCCATCAACCAGCGTCTCGACAGCGTCACCCACCGGCTGGGGCATAATCTCACTGAGAGCGCGGAGAAGACCTCCGAGAGCCTGTCAAAGTTGAATGAGCGGCTCGCGGTTATCGACACGGCGCAAAAAAACATCACTGAGCTGTCCTCAAACATTGTTAGTCTGCAGGACATCCTCGCCAATAAACAGCAGCGCGGCGCCTTCGGCCAGGGGCGCATGGAGGCGATTATCGAGGATGGCCTGCCGCGCGGGGCCTATACATTTCAACCAACACTCTCCAACAAGATGCGGCCTGACTGCCTCATCCATTTGCCCAACGCGCCGGACCTTGTGATCGACGCCAAATTCCCGCTGGAAGGATTTGAGGCGGTGCGTGAGGCGCGCAACGAGAGCGAAAAGAAGAAGGCCGGCACGCGCGTGCGCCAGGATGTGGGCGTGCATATCACGGCGATCGCCGAGCGCTATCTCATTGCCGGCGAAACCCAGAACACCGCGTTGATGTTCGTTCCTTCAGAATCGCTCTACGCGGACATGCATGAGCACTTCCCCGACATCATCCAGAAGGCGGCTCGCGCGCGCATCGTTATCGTTTCACCCAACATGCTGATGCTCGCGGTGCAGACCATGCAGGCGATCATGAAGGACGTGAAGATGCGCGAACAGGCCGGGCTCATCCAGAAAGAGGTGACATATTTGATGGATGACGTTCACCGGCTTCGTGACCGCGTCCTCAAGCTGCAGCAGCATTTCGGCCAGGCGAACAAGGATATCGAGCTGGTGCTCACCTCATCTGAGAAAATCACTTCGCGAGGCCGCAAGATCGAGACGCTCGATTTCGACGAGGAGGCCAGAGCCCAGGAGCAGGCACAGCCCAAGATGCCGGCGAGCGCGCGAAAAAAAGGAAAGGTTGCGGCCAAGGCCAATGGCAACGGCAAGCAGCCGGATTTGATCGCGGGGGAATAGGAGCCTACCCCCGCTCCATCAGCTTATTGATCTCGCCAAACGAGGGCGCGTCGCCAAACGGCGCAAAGCCTCCCGTATCAGCCATTTTGCGTGCTGCATCGAGAAACCCGCCAATGGCCGCGCGCGCCAGTGCGCCGCCGACGCTGACGCGTTTGCCGCCCGCTTCTGCGATTTCAGCGACTGTGAGCGAGGGCGTGGCCAGCACGTTGACCGGCTTGGAAACAGCGCTGCAAACCTGGCGCACTTCATCCGACGTTTTAAGGCCCGGCGCATAAAGCACGTCCGCGCCGGTTTTCTCAAACGCCTGAAGACGCAAAATCGTGTCCTTCAGATCATCGCGCCCCCGGATGAGGTTTTCCGCCCGCGCCGTGAGGACAAAGGGGATGGGGAGCGCGCGGGCCGCTTCGACGGCTGCCGCGACGCGCTCAACCGCATGGTCGAAGTCGTAAATACGCCCGCCGGGATGACCCGAAAAATCTTCAATTGAGCAGCCGGACGCGCCGGCCTCGCTGGCCAGGCGTATTGTTTCAGCTGCTTGCGCTGGATCATCCGAATAACAATTCTCCAGATCAGCGGAGACAGGCAGCTTTGTTGCTGCAACCAGATCGCGGATATGCGCCAGATGCTCGTCGCGCGTCACAGCCCCATCGCTGCGGCCAAATGTAAAGGCCAGCCCGGAACTTGTGGTCGCCAGAGCATCAAAGCCGAGCCCGGCAAGCATCCGCGCCGAGCCCGCGTCCCACGGGTTGGGAATGATGAAGGCGCCCTCTCGTTCATGCAGTGAAATGAAAGCTTCTGTGCGCTTTAACTGATCTGGTTGGCTCATAGCGTCTTCCTCGCTTTTATTGCAGCTACAAGAGTTCCCTCATCGAGATAGTCGAGCTCGCCGCCAACGGGCACGCCGTGGGCAAGCTGCGAGATAATGACTTCGCAGCCTTCCAGGGCGTCAATAAGGTAATGCGATGTCGACTGCCCCTCAACGGTCGCGTTCAGGGCAAGAATTATTTCTTTCACTTCATCTGCTTTAGCTCGCTCGACGAGTCTGGCGATATTTAATTCTTCCGGTCCGACGCCATCGAGCGGCGACAGTGTGCCGCCGAGCACGTGATAGCGGCCCTTGATGACAGCAGCGCGTTCAAGCGCCCAAAGATCGCCAACCTCCTCCACAACGCAGATTATCGATGGGTCACGGCGCGGGTCGGCGCATATGGTGCATGGGCTTGTGGTGTCGACGCTGGCGCAACTCTCGCACACGATGATCGTGTCGCGCGCGCGCGCCATCGCGGACGCTAACGGTGTCATCAACTGGTCTTTTTTCTTTATGAGATGCAGCGCCGCACGGCGCGCCGAGCGCGGCCCCAATCCGGGCAGCCGCGCCAGCAGCTGTATCAGTTGCTCAATTTCCGGGCCGGCGACATTACGGCTCATGGGAATTATCGCGCTCTTGCTGGTTTAAAATAATTTCATGCCGGGCGGGATCGGCAAGCCGCCAGTCAGGTCCTTCATTTTTTCCTGAAGCTGGATTTCAACCTTCGACTTGGCGTCGCTATGCGCGGCGACAATCAGGTCTTCAAGGATTTCAACTTCGCCCGGTTTGACCATCGAAGGGTCAATATCGAGCCCGGTCATGACGCCCTTGCCGTTGAGCGTCACCACGACGAGCCCGGCGCCGGAAGTACCCTTGCATTCAAGCGTATCGAGCTCGGATTGCATCTCGGACATGCGCCCCTGCAGTTCCTGCGCCTGCTTCATCATGTTGGTAAAATCTTTCATCACGCTCTTCGCCTTCTCTTCCTGCGCGGTGGAGACCGCTTCATTCCTCGTTATTATCCTCTGGCCCAAGCATCCGCACATCGGTAATGCGGGCATCGGGGAAATGTTCAAACACGGCCTTAAGCGAAGGGTGCTGCTTCATCTCCTCGATTTCACGCTGCTTGCGCGCCTCTTCTTCACGTTCGCGTTCCCGGCGTTTTTCGGCAATGGTCTCTTCGCCCTCGCCTTCGCCATCGGTTACGGCGACAATCCACTGCTCGCCCGTCCAATCTTTGAGTTTTGTGCTCAGCTCATTGGGCAGGGTGCGCGGCGCGTCTTCAAGCAGGGTGATCTCGATGTTGCGCGGCGCAAAACGGATGAGGCGAACAGTATTCTCAAGGGCGTGGCACAGTTTGCGCTCTCGTTTAGCTTCCACCAGCGCGATCACATCGGCAAAACTCTGCAGCATTATCTCCCGCTGGCTGATCGAAGCTGTTTCAGATTCCGGCGCCATGTCTTCGACTGGAGCGGGCTGCGCCTGAGCGGAACCCGATGCCCGCGGCGCCGTTGAATGCACAGGGGCAGCGTTACCAGTTGCAGAGGGTGCATCACCATCGCTCTTAACGCCATCACCCTTGATGGCGCGCGCCAGATCTCTGGGTGAGGGTAACTCGGCCATATAAGCAAGGCGCACCAGGACCATCTCGGCGGCCGCGATTGGCCTTGCGTAAGCATTGGCTTCTTCAAGCCCCTTCAGCAGCGTCTGCCAGGCCCGCGCCAGGGCGGCCATATCGAGCCGCTCGCTAAGCGCTTCAGCCAAGGCACGCTCGGCTTCGCTCAAGGTCGGATCGGCAGCGTCCTTGCCCGCAGCGGCGATGCGCGTCACCACATGGACGGATTCCGCCAAATCACTCAATATCTGTACCGGCTCGGCGCCATCCAGATAAAGCGCTCGCAACCCTTCAAGCGCGCCCTTGGCGTCGCCCTTGAATATAGTCTCCAATAGCTCGAACACCCGCGAGCGGTCGGCCAGGCCCAGCATGGCGCGCACATCACCGCCGGTAACCGTGTCGCTCCCATGGGCTATGGCCTGATCGAGAATGGACAGCCCGTCGCGCACCGAACCTTCCGCGGCACGCGCGATGAGGGTCAGCGCTTCGTCGTCTACGCTCGCATTTTCCAGCTTGGCGATTTTACTGAAATGGCCCTGAAGCTGTTCCACATCCACCCGGCGCAAATCAAAACGCTGGCAGCGCGAAAGCACCGTCACCGGGACTTTGCGAATTTCCGTAGTGGCAAAGATGAACTGCACATGATCGGGCGGCTCTTCCAGTGTTTTCAACAGCCCGT
>CAYOEI010000103.1:0-15615 GCA_964402825.1 uncultured Hyphomicrobiaceae bacterium | reverse complement strand
CGGTGGCGCTGCTCTATATCGCTCAGAACTTCTATAGCGGCTTGCAGCCGGCCCGCGGGTTTCAACTTATCCCTCCCCATCGTGGGGAGGGTGGACGCGAAGCGGCCGGGTGGGGTCTTTTGCTCTAAGTGCTTTCAAGATTGTCTCCATAACCCCATCGATTTCATTAACGATCTCATTGTTCCAAAAACGTAGTGTGAAATATCCTCGACGCCGCATGGCATCATGGCGTGCAGTATCATGCTGCAGAATGTCACTTCGGCCATGCTGACCTCCATCGACTTCGATGATCAACTTGGCCTTTCTACATTCAAAATCCAGAATGTAGGGTGGCCTGGGTGATTGCCGCCGAAAATGATATCCATACTTTCTCAACTCCCTCAACCGCACCCAGAGCTTTACCTCCTGCGGCGTCATACGTTTGCGCAAGCTGCGTGCTATTTGATTTGCCATCAACTTCTAACTTTCACGCGATGCAGATGGCCCCACCCGCCGCCAATGGCGGCACCCTCCCCTGAAGGGGAGGGATATCCTAAACTATTGTCCGGGATAGTTTGGCGATTCACGCGTGATCGTCACATCGTGAACATGGCTTTCGCGCAATGAGGCGGCGGAGATACGGACAAAGCGCGCCTTTTCCTGCAGGTCCTTGAGATCGCGCGCGCCGACATAGCCCATGGAAGAGCGCACGCCGCCAATCAGCTGATGCAGCACGCTTGCCAATGGTCCCTTGTAAGGCACCTGGCCCTCAATACCTTCAGGCACCAGCTTGAGCGTATCCTGAATATCCTGCTGAAAATAACGGTCGGCGGAACCGCGCGCCATGGCGCCAACCGAGCCCATGCCGCGATAGGCCTTGTAGGAGCGTCCCTGATAAAGGAACACCTCGCCGGGGCTTTCATCCGTCCCGGCAAACAGCGATCCAATCATGGCGCAATCAGCGCCCGCGGCGAGCGCCTTGGCGACGTCACCGGAATATTTTATACCGCCGTCGGCTATAACGGGCACGCCAGATTTTTGCGCTTCTTCGGCTGCCTCGAGAACGGCGGTTAATTGCGGGACGCCAACGCCCGCGACGATGCGGGTTGTGCAAATGGAGCCCGGCCCGATGCCAACCTTGATGGCGTCCGCGCCGGCGTCGATAAGCGCTTTGGTCCCCTCAGCGGTGGCGACATTGCCCGCCATCACCTGTACCGAATTCGACAGCCGTTTAACGCGGGTCACCGCTTCCAGCACGCGTGAAGAATGCCCGTGCGCGGTATCGACTACGATCAGGTCGGCCCCCGCATCCATAAGCATTTGACTGCGTTCATAGCCCAGATCGCCCACGGTGGTGGCGGCCGCCACCCGTAAGCGGCCTTGCTCGTCCTTGGCCGCATCGGGATGCAGGCGCGCCTTTTCGATATCCTTCACCGTGATAAGGCCAACACAGCGATAATCTTCATCGACCACGAGTAACTTTTCGATACGGTGGTGATGGAGAAGCTTCTTGGCTTCCTCCATATCGACATTCTCATTCACCGTGATGAGATTGTTGTGCGTCATCAGCTCGGCTACGGGTTGCGCGGTATTGGTGGCAAAACGCACATCGCGGTTGGTCAGGATGCCAACAAGTTTGCCATCGCGCGCGCCGTTCCTTGGAGGCTCCACGACAGGAATGCCGGAAATCTTGTGGCTGGCCATAAGTTCAAGCGCGTCCGCCAGGCTCGAGTCTGGAGCTATCGTCACCGGATTGATCACCATGCCGGATTCGAATTTTTTGACCTGAGCCACCTGAATCGCCTGTTCCCCGGGCGTCAGGTTACGGTGGATCACGCCAATACCGCCGGCCTGGGCCATGGCGATGGCAAGCAGCGCTTCGGTCACCGTATCCATTGCGCTGGAGACAATGGGGATATTCAACGACAGAGTTTTGGTGAGCCGCGCCGTGATATTCACCTCGCTTGGGAGGACTTCGGAAGGGCCCGGGCGCAACAGTACATCGTCGAATGTCAGTGCGAGCTGAGCGCCAAATCTGTGTGAATTTTCGGGCATACGCCAACCTCCTGGATCTGATGGTGCGCAACGTTCAAGAATCGCTGCGCAAAAACTCCCGGTTGACGCCTCTCTCTATCACCGCGCGGCGCACATGTGAAGCGGCAGTATCGAGAGATATTTAATGTTTCAACAGCTAGAGCAAGTTATGTGCCGCTAAGTTCATCATGAGCCTCATCAAGCGATTTGCGGAGCCGGACGCCAATCTCTCCTATTTCATCTTCCGAGATGATGTAAGCCGGTGCAAAAGCAATCCTGTTGCCGGCATAACGGTGCAGCAACCCATGGCGCTTCGATATATCGGCAACCCTGGTGCCCATATTCATATCCGCGGGGAACAGCTCGCCAGATTCTTTGTCTTTCACAAGTTCAATCCCAGCCATCAGGCCCGTCAAATCCAGATTGCCAACCAGCGGGTGGTCGCCAAGCCCGCGCAGCATTTCAGCAAAGCTGGCGCCGAGCCGCCCAATATGCGCGATCAAGTCCATCTCCTCATAAATCTTGAGGGTTTCGAGCGCGACCGCGGCACATGCCGGATGGCCGGCATATGTATGGCCATGGGCGAAACTACCCAAAGCCTCACTCTGTGAAAGCATCGTCTGATAAATCTTGTCACTGATCATGAGCGCCGATATGGGCAGGGCGCCCGACGAAAGCGCCTTGGCGCAACTCATGAGATCGGGTTCGATCGCGAACGTCTCGCTTCCCCACATTTTTCCGGTCCGCCCGAACCCGGTAATCACTTCATCGGCGACGAAGAGGATGTCGTATTTTCTCAGCACCGCCTGCATTTTTTGAAAGTAAGTTTTTGGCGGCAATATAGCGCCGCTTGACCCGATCACAGGTTCTGCAAAAAAACCGCCAATCGTATCGGGGTCTTCTTTGCGAATGAACGCATCCAGATCGTTTGCAAGACGGGTCGCATATTCCTCTTCGCTTTCACCGTTCCGGCCATTGAGGAAATAATGCGGGCACTCGACATGCAGAAATCCATCCAAAGGAAGATTAAATTGCGCATGCATATCCGGCTTGCCCGTCAAGGAGGCGGCGGTAACCGATGACCCGTGATAGGCACTGTGACGGGAAATGATTTTGCGCTTTTCAGGCCTCCCCAGAGCGTTGTAGTAATACCAGATGAGCTTTATGGCGACGTCATTCGCTTCCGAACCGGTGGATTGAAAATGTACCTTTGACATCGAAGGGGGTGCAATCGACAGCAGCTTTTCAGCCAACTCAATGGCCGGTCCATGAGAATTGTGGCGGTAGAGATGAGCAAAGGATACTTTGCGCATCTGATCGTAAGCTGCTTTCGCCAAACGCTCAGGCGAGAACCCAAGCGAGGCGCACCATAACCCTGAAGTACTATCGAGCATGGCATTGCCGTCATCATCATAAATCCAGACGCCGCTGGCGTGATCGACCACAAGGGGACCATCTTCCAGATGGCGTTTCAGATTGGTTTGGGGATGGATAACACATGCAACGTCTCGCGCAGCGAGCGAATTAGCACCAAAACTCATGTGAAATTCCTTTTGATTTCATAGCCTTTTGTTTTCATACCCTTTTGATTTCAGGCGCCCCTAAAACCTTGTGCCAGCACATACAACTCAGCAGAATCCGAACGGCTGGCCTCGGGTTTCACGTGGCGCACTTTTTCAAAACCGCCTTTGAGTTTATTCAGCAAGGTCTTCTCGGTGCCGCCTTGCAATACCTTGGCGAGAAATGTCCCCCCAGGCACCAGTTTATCTTCGGCAAATTCCAGCGCCGCCTCGCAAAGCCCGATGATGCGCAAGTGATCGGTTTGTTTGTGGCCCGTCGCCGGCGCCGCCATGTCCGAGAGCACAATATCCGCCTTGCGGCCATCCAGAATGTCATCGATGAGGTTAAGCGCCTCGTCATCCATGAAGTCTGCCTGTAGCAGCGTAACATCGCGAATTTCGTCGATCTCGAGTAGGTCCACGCCAAGCACGAAACCTGGCGCCTTGCCGGCATGGACGCGAGTTGCCGCAATCTGGCTCCAGCCGCCCGGCGCAGCGCCAAGATCGATAACCACGCACCCCCGCTTCAGAAAGTTGTACTTGTCGTCGATCTCCGAGAGCTTGTAGGCCGCACGCGAGCGATACCCCTCGCGCTTTGCGGCCTGCACATAAGGATCGTTGAGCTGGCGCTGCAACCAGTGCGTGGATGACGTCTTGCGGCCCTTGGCCGTGCGCACCTGTACACTGAGAGAACGCGTACCGCCTTTACCCGCGCGGTTTCCTGATTTTTTCTTTGGAGATTTGCTCATGGCAGAGATGCAATCATTCACCTGGTTATGTCTGTCTGCCGGTTATGTCTGTCTGGATGACGGCCGGTGCCGGCGCCGGCGATTGGAATGCCGGTAGCCGTCTTCCGCCATCATGGTGGCGAGCATACCCTCCCGCAAGCCCCGGTCCGCCACACGCAAGCGCTCACAAGGCCACAACCGCATGAGCGCTTCTAAAATCGCACACCCCGCGAGCACCAGATCGGCGCGGTCCGCCCCAATGCAGGGCTGGGCTACCCGTTCTTCGAAAGTCATACCGACGAGGGCGTCCGATACATCGCGCACATCGCCTGACTTCAACCAGCAGCCATCAACCCTTTTACGGTCATAAGCCCGAAGTTCCAGCTTGATCCCGGCGATTGTCGTCACCGTGCCCGAAGTGCCAAGCAAATGGGCTTTTCCATGGGCCATTTTTTCACGTAATCCGTTAGCCTTCTCGAAGGGCTCGAGTTTTTGCAATACGCTGGTGACCATGGCCTCATAGATGTCGGGCGTCACATCTCGTCCGCCATATTCTTCCGCCAGGGTCACGACACCCAGCGGCAGCGACGTCCAGGCCGCTATGCAGTTCTGGGCATCGAGCCTGTCGTAGATTGATGAGCGCCAGTTATGCGAGCGCTGCGAAAGATCGAGCCAGATGAGCTCCGACGACCCGCCGCCAATGTCGAAAATGAGCGCCCCGTCGCATGCCGGATCCAGCAGCGAGGCGCAGCCCGAAACAGCAAGCCGGGCTTCGGTTTCCTGAGAGACAATTTCCAGCTCAAGTCCCGTCTGGTCCAGCACCTTTGCGATAAACTCATCGCTGTTTTCCGCAATCCTGCACGCTGCTGTTGATATGAGGCGGGAGCGTTTGACGCCGCGGCGGTGCATCTTGTCGCGGCATATTTTGAGCGCCTGGATGGTCCGGTCCATGGCAATGTCGGAAAGCCGGCCGGAACGCGAGACCCCTTCCCCTAAGCGGATAATCCTGGAAAATGCATCGATAACCACAAAACCGCGGCGGGAAGGATGCGCCACGAGCAAACGGCAATTGTTGGTGCCAAGATCGAGCGCGCCATAAGCCGGTGGCGCACTCCTGCGGCGGCGCCTCGCCGAGGAATTTTCCCCTATGGCTGCCTTTCCCTGGCCGGGGTGCGCCTCGCACACCGGTTCAGATGAAACCGCCTTGGCCCGATCGCCGGATTTGGACCGATCCTCAGCACCGTCGCGCAAACCCTCAAGCTCGCGCGGTTCCCTGGCAGCCGTGCGCTCTTTGTCGCTCGGCCCAGTCAAAACTCTTGCCCCTCAGCTCGCTCATGAATGCACCCGTGAAAGATAAAGGCGCGCATAAGCGTGTTTGCCGGAAGTTAAGTTGAGAGGACTGTAACAGGGGGAGAGCTGACGCGGAAGAGTATTAGGGGTCAGGACTCATTAATGGGTCCTGACCCTAAGAAGCCGTCAAAGAAAACATTAGCGCCCTATGGAAGAATATTGAAAACCTGCGTCGCGCGCGCTCTGCGGGGAATAGACATTTCGCAAATCAATTAGAATATCGCCTCGCATGGCTTCCCTCAGCGCGCCCAGATCAAGGCCGCGAAATTCGTTCCATTCGGTGAGAACCACCACGGCATCGGCCCCCTCGACCGCTTCAAGGGCGCTTTTGCACCATTCAACGCCTTCGATATACCTGCGCGCAGTTTCTTCGCCCTTGGGATCATAAGCCCGCACATTCGCCCCGCGCTCGAGCAGCATCGGTATCAAAACGAGACTTGGCGCGTCACGCATATCGTCGGTGTTGGGTTTGAACGTCACGCCCAAAATCGCAATCGTCTTTCCTCTCACCTTGCCGCCTACCGCCTTCTCGACGCGGGAAATCATGGCGATCTTGCGCTCCGTATTGACCTTTTCCACCTGCTCGATCAGCGAAAGAGGCGTCTTAGCTTCACGCGCGGTGCGAATCAGCGCCGCCACATCCTTGGGAAAACAGGACCCGCCATAGCCCGGGCCGGGATGCAGAAATTTGCCGCCAATGCGCCCGTCCGATCCAATGGCGCTGGCCACTTCCTGGACATCGGCGCCCACATGCTCGCACAAATCGGCGATCTCATTGATGTAACTGATCTTCATGGCGAGAAAGGCATTGGCGGCATATTTCGCCAATTCAGCCGATTCGCGGCTGATAAACATCAGCGGCGCATTTCTTAAGGTGAGCGGCTCGTAGACACTCTCCATGACTTCGCGTGCGCGATCATTATCGCATCCGACAAGAACGCGGTCAGGATGGGTAAAATCCTGGATAGCGGAGCCCTCACGCAAAAATTCCGGGTTGGAGCAGACAGCAATATCCACATCTTCGCGAAGCGCCAGAATACGCCGTTCGATTTCACGGCTGGTGCCGACGGGCACGGTGGATTTCGTGGTGATGACGGTAAATCCGTTGAGATGCGGGGTGAGATCCTCCACAGCCCTGTAGACATAACTCAAATCGGCGTATCCATCGCCGCGGCGCATGGGCGTGCCGACAGCCAGAAAAATCAGATCCGCTTCAGATACCGCCGTTGCAAGATCGCCAGAAAACGTCAGGCGGCCATCTTTCTGGCTCTGGGCAATTAAGTCATCAAGGCCCGGCTCATAGATAGGGATAATGTTCTTTTGCAGCTGTTCGATCCGTTGTGCATCGCTATCGACACACTCGACCGTCCAGCCGAATTCAGAGAAACAGGCTGAAGAAACGAGGCCGACATATCCGGCGCCGATCATGCAGATTTTCACACCCGTACTCCCATATCCCAACTTGCCCGGCGTTAAGGGTCTAGCCCTTGGCCTTTATTTTGGCCCAGCTGTCCCGCAAAGCCACGACCCGATTGAAAATATGATTGCCGTCCGCACTGTCCGGATCAAGACAGAAATATCCCAAACGCTCAAACTGGACGGTTTCGTCTGGCTTTGCATCCGCCAATGCGGGCTCCAGACGGCATTGGGTCAGAACTTTAAGAGAGTCCGGGTTGAGCGCATCCTTGAGCGGCCCCTTGATGTCGGGCTCTTCATCGCTGAACAGGGGTTCATACTCTCTCACCTGCGCCGAAATCGCATGTTCAGCCGATACCCAGTGAATCGTGGCTTTGACCTTGCGCCCATCAGGTGCATTGCCGCCGCGTGTTTCAGGATCATAGGTGCAGCGCAATTCGACCACTTCGCCGGCGTCATTCTTGATGACACCGGTGCAGGTGATAAAAAATGCGTAGCGCAACCGCACTTCGCGCCCTGGCGCCAGCCGGAAGAATTTTTTCGGCGGGTCCTCCATGAAATCATCCCGCTCGATATAGAGTTCACGCGAGAAGGGAACGGCGCGGACGCCCGCTGACTCATCACCAGGATTGTTGATGGCCTGCAAGTCTTCGCTTTGCCCTTCGAGGTAGTTTTCAATGACAATTTTGAGTGGATTGAGAACCGCCATGCGCCGGGGCGCCCGGGCGTTGAGCAGCTCACGCACACAAAATTCGAGCAACGCCATCTCGATAACATTTTCCTGCTTGGTGACGCCGACACGCGCACAAAACTCGCGGATCGCTTCGGCTGGATAGCCGCGCCGCCGCAACCCTGAAAGGGTTGGCATGCGCGGGTCGTCCCAGCCGCTTACATGCCCCTCTTCAACAAGCTGGCTAAGCACGCGCTTTGAAAGCACCGTGTGCGACAGGTTCATCCGCGAGAATTCATACTGTTTTGGCGTGGCCGGCACGGGCAAATTCTCGATGAACCAATCATAGAGCGGGCGATGGTCGGCAAATTCCAGGGTGCAAACCGAATGTGTCACGCCCTCAATGGCGTCGGACTGGCCATGAGCGAAATCGTAACTGGGATAGATGCACCAGCTCTCACCGGTACGCGGATGAGAGCCATGAATAATGCGATAGAGGACAGGGTCACGCAGATTGATATTGCCCGAACCCATATCGATCTTTGCCCGCAGTACTTTCTCCCCTGCCTTGAAGACGCCGCTGCGCATCTGGCGCAAAAGATCAAGATTATCATCCACACTCCGGTCACGATGGGGGCTGTTTTTCCCAGGCTCGGTGAGCGTGCCGCGATATTCACGCATCTCTTCGGCCGAGAGGTCGTCGACATAAGCCTTGCCTTCGCCAATCAGATGCTCCGCCCAATCATAAAGCTGCTCGAAATAGTCGGACGTAAAATGGGGATGATCTCCCCAGCTGAAACCGAGCCAGCGGACATCGTCCTGGATGGCGTCGATATATTCCTGTTCTTCTTTTGCCGGATTGGTGTCATCGAAACGCAGATTGCAACGCCCGCCAAACTCCGTCGCCAGGCCAAAATTCAGGCAAATGGATTTGGCGTGACCGATATGGAGATATCCATTGGGTTCAGGCGGAAATCGGGTGACGATCGATTTAACGCGGCCGCTTGCAAGATCGTCCCTGACGATGTCTTGAATAAAATTGCTCGGGCTGTCGCTGGTCGCGGTCTCTTGCTGGCTCATCAGTTAATGCTGTTTCCCGAGGTTGACTGGCTGGGGCGCAGGGATTCGAACCCCGATATCTCGGACCAGAACCGAACGTAATGCCATTATACGACGCCCCAAACGCGCGCCCGTTTTTTATATACCGGGCCTCCATGAAAGATGCCATAGCGCTTTAAACGAAGCTGGACCTAAATAAAACCCTTTGCTTCGAGATCGGCAATCAATTCGGCAACAAGTTCATCGGGTGAATAATCAGCTGCCTTCAGGTGTATATCCGCCCGTTCGGGTATTTCATAAGCTGAATCGATACCTGTAAAATTCTTGATCTCGCCGGCGCGGGCCTTCATGTACGGCCCCTTGGGGTCGCGCTGCTCGCAAACCTCGATCGGCGTATCGACAAAAACCTCAATAAATTCGTTTCCTTCAAACAGATCACGCGCCATCCGGCGTTCGGAACGGAAAGGTGAAATGAAGGAGATCAGAACGATAAGCCCGGCATCGACAAACAGCCGCGCCGTTTCCGAGATGCGCCGGATATTCTCCACCCTGTCGGCATCCGTGAAGCCCAGATCCTTGTTGAGGCCGTGGCGGACATTATCGCCATCGAGCACATAGGTATGTTTTCCGCGCGTATGCAACTGCTTTTCAAGCAGACTGGCTATTGTGGATTTGCCCGAACCTGAAAGTCCCGTGAACCAGAGCGCGCATGGTTTCTGATTGTTAAGCGTTGCGCGCACGCTCTTGTTTATTTCAAGCTTCTGCCAATGAATATTCGTCGCGCGGCGCAAGCCAAATTCGATCATGCCTACGCCCACGATCGCTTTTGTCCGGCGATCGATTATGGAAAATGCTCCCATATCGCGGTTCAGAGCATAGGGTTCAAAAACAAGCGGTTTGCTCAAAGAGAGATTGCAATAGCCGATCTCGTCGAGTTCAAGCGTCGTCCCCGCCTGATGCTCAAGATTGGAGACATTGAGCTTGTATTTCAGGGTGGAAATTGTAGCGGTCATGCTCTGATCGCCGCTTGTGAGAAAGTATCTCCTGCCCGGCAGCATGGGCGTTTCATCCAGCCAGATGACATTTGCCGCAATCTGGTCGGATGTTTCGGTTGCGGCATCCGCGGCAGTGGAAGATATTTGATTGGGAATGCTATCTTGACGAGAGGAGGCTTCTGAATCGAGCTCCACACAATCAAGATGCGCCATTAGCGTGGGGCCCTGATACCAGCCCATCTGCGCACTGGGCTCGAATATATTATCGCCTTGCGCCGCAGCTACCGGAATTGAAACCACTTCTTCAAATCCGAGCGGCCCGGTAAAGTTTTCGAACAGCGCCGCTACCTCCTCAAACACCTCTTGTGAGAAATCCACCAAATCCATTTTGTTGATGGCAAGAACGATTTTGCGGATGCCAAGCAAGTTCATCAGGCAGATGTGATGCCGCGTCTCAGTCGATAAGCCATTTCGTGCATCGGCAATCACTATGGCGAAATCACAAGCAGCCTCGCCGGTCAGCAAATTGCGTAAATATTGGCCGTGACCATGGGTGTCGGCGACGATGAAATTTCGTTTGTCACTGGCAAAATGATGAAAGTCGATATCGCCATCAGTGCCGGGTGCTGAAGCTTTAGAGCTATTAACTGACCCGCTCCCGCCCGACAGCGCCTCGATGAGCGTGCTCGCACCCTCACCCGTCGCGCCGCATGTCAAAATGCGAAAGGGGTTTTGTGCGGTGTCTAAAGGCTTTGCATCAGAGTTCAGATTCTCACTTGTTGGATTAGCCATTCAGCGCTTCCCCATATCTTCTCGAACGGCATGGATGCACTCGGCTTCGAGCTGCCGGTGAAAAAAGGATGCTGATGTTTTCATGGGGCGATTTGTATTTTTCGTGCACTCATCAAACACACTACCGGGCGCCGCCGTGGCAGCATAAATAAACTCAAAATTGGCTTAACAGGTTGCAGGACCTAGAGCAAATTACGACTCGGTTTTAGATCACTCAGGCCCCTGGATCACTCAGGCCTATACGCCGAATGCAGCGCTCAACTCGCGTTCATACGCGAACAGCGAAGGCGTTCCGCCGGTATGAATGAACATGAGCGATTGGCCGGCCTCGGCTGACTTTGCCCGGTCGATAAATCCGCCCATGGCCTTGGCGGTATATACCGGATCGGTCATCAAGCCTTCGCTCTCGGCCACCAGCTTCATCGCATCGAGCGTCTGCTTGTTCATACGGCCATATCCCTCGCCCAGATAGTCGTCGGTCAGATGAATATCGGATTCCTGGACCACCGGTTCCATGTCCAGCAGTTCGGCAATTTCCTGGCAGCGGCTTGAAATCCGCGGTTGTTGCTGTTCCGCACTACGGCGCACGCATACCCCGGTGACGCGCGCGGAAGAACCGAGCGCGCGCAGACCAAACAACAAACCGCCATGGGTATGGCCACTGCCTGACGCGAGCACCACTTCATCCAACTCAATGCCCATCTCTTCACATTGGGAGAGGAGTTCGCGGGCTGCATCCACATAACCAAGCGCACCGATCGGGGAGTGCCCCGGAGCAAGATGAATGATGTAGGGCGTCCGCCCCTTTGCGCTGAGATCCCTGGCAATCTTATTCAGATTGGCGTCCGCGCCAGTTTCATCTTCTCCATCTGGATAGGTGGTCAATATCGCGCCAAGAATTTTGCTGATCAGCACATTTCCCGAATTTTTGTAAATTGGATCGTTCGTGGGCACGCGGTCTTCGTGCTGCACATGGCACTCCATGCCTTTTTTTCGGGCGGCGGCGGCGGCCATGCGTACAAAATTCGATTGTACCGCTCCGGTGATGAGTATGGTATCCGCGTCCATGGCTTCAGCCTCACCGAAATAATATTCAAGCTGGCGAACTTTGTTGCCGCCAAACGCCAGCCCCGCCAGATCGTCGCGTTTCACGTAAAGCCGCGCCGGGCCAAGGCGCTGTGCGAGGTTGGGCATCTCCTCGATTGGTGTTTCACCGGACATCAGTTGCGCGCGCGGCAACGCGTCAAGCTTGCCGATAGACTGAGTTCTTTTCGTCATTCACTCATACCTTTTGATTGGATATTGGTATTGGGAGCTTTGTGATCAGGGCGATGGCTGATCGCTCTCACCTTTTGATTTTTCTTTTGATTTTTCTTTTGATTTTGCCCGGCGTTTGGATGAACCATTCTGGGCGCCGGCTGAGGCCAAGTCTTTCTTCATGTGCTTTCTGTAACTCATGAAGCTCAGCGGAATAGCGGCCAGATAGGCCAGCGTTCCAAATGTGAGGGTTAGGTACGGATAGGTCAGCAGAACGGCGACAAACAGCGCGCACAGAACGAAAACCGGCAGGACATATTCGCGCGCAACCCGTTGTCCGAACATTTTACCAGAATAGGTGGGAACGAAACTCACCATCAAAAAAGAGATTAACAGCGTGTAGCCCAGGATTATGATTGACAGGCCATCCACATTCGGGACGCCGCTGCCTTCAATATACAAAGGCAGCATCACAATCAGCGCGGCGGCAGGCGCCGGAACCCCAACAAAAAATTCCCCCTTCCAGGCCGGCTGATCTGAGTCCAGGGCAACGTTAAAACGGGCCAGCCGCAACGCCGTGCAAATAGAATATACCAGCACGACAAGCCAACCAATGGAGCGCAGCCCGTCGAGAGCCCAGGTAAAGACAATGATGGCGGGAGCAACGCCGAAATTCACGAAATCAGCGAGCGAATCCAGTTCCGCCCCGAACCGCGAAGTTGCCTTCAGCAATCGTGCAACCCGGCCGTCCAGCGCATCGAGAATGGCGGCCAGAACAATCGCCGCGATGGCGATATCGAAACGGTGTTCGATGGCCATGCGGATGGCGGTGAGCCCGGCGCACAGCGCCAGTATCGTAAACATGCTCGGAATAAGAATGCGGATCGGAACTTCGCGGCCCCTGAACCCAATCGCACGCAGTTTTTTCGGCTGCGTCTTTGCCGGATGCGCGTCTTTTTCTGGCTCGAAGGGAGGAAAAACGTGGCTCATTGCAAAGTCCTAAACCCTTGATCTGCGGTACTCGGCGCACAAGCGCCATGCGGCTCAGGAGTCCTTATTCAAGGATCCAATACAGGAAAGCACCGTTTCACCGCCGATGGCCGTCTGCCCGACCTTCACCAGCGGCTTGGCCCCGGGGGGCAGGTAAATATCCGTCCGGCTGCCGAACCGGATCAGACCAAAGCGCTCACCTGCTTCAAGAGTAGCCCCCTCCTGAACAAATGTCACGATACGCCGCGCGATGAGGCCGGCAATCTGGATGCAGCCTATCCGGGTCCCGCCGGATGTTTCCAGCGTCAGGCATTGGCGTTCATTTTCCTCGCTTGCCTTGTCGAGTTCAGCATTCAGGAATTTGCCCGGCACATAGACCATTCTGGTGATCTTTCCAGCTACCGGTGACCGGTTGATATGAACGTCGAATACCGACAGGAATATCGATATGCGCATGCGCTTTTCGCCGTCCAGATCAAGTTCTTTCGGCGGTGCGATCTCTTCAATGGCGCTGATGCGCCCATCGGCCGGTGCGATGACCAGCCCCTTGCCGCTGGGCGGGAAACGTTCCGGATCACGGAAGAAATAAGCGCAGTAAAGCGTCATGACAGCCCCAAATGCGCCGAGCACATCCGACACCCAGAACAGCAGCACGGCGACACCCGCAAAAGCAGCGACAAACTTGTAACCGTCCTTGTGGACGGGAACAAAGAACTTGGTGATGGTATCCAGTAGGGTGTGATCTTCCTGCAATTAAATCTCTCCTGAAACTCATAGCGCCTGATAAAAGCGCTGCCAAAGCTACTCCACGCGATCCGTCAGGATCGATTCAACGGGTTTAGCTATCGATAAATCATCTTCTCCAAATGCGCTGACCAGCATTTCGCGGGCCTCGTCCGCCTCGCGCTGACGCTCCCACATGCCAGCATATAATCCGCCCTGCTTCAGGAGCGAGGAATGCGAACCCTGCTCCACGATTTCCCCCTTCTCAAGCACGATAATATTATCCGCATGTATGACAGTCGACAGGCGATGGGCGATGACCAGTGTGGTGCGGTCGCGCGCCACCTGCTCCAGAGATTCCTGTATCTCCTTCTCGGTATAGCTGTCGAGTGCCGATGTCGCCTCATCCAGCATCAGGATGGGCGGAGCCTTGAGTATTGTCCGCGCTATGGCGACGCGTTGTTTTTCACCACCCGATAGCTTCAAACCGCGCTCACCAACCATTGTCTCGTAGCCCTGCGGCAAATCCATGATGAAGTCATGAATTTGCGCCAGCTTCGCAGCGTCACGCACCTTCTTTTGCGAGGCGCCGGGATCGCCATATTGAACATTGTAGGCAATCGTGTCGTTGAACAGCACCGTGTCCTGAGGAACCATGCCGATGGAATTACGCAAAGACGCCTGTGTCACCGCACGAATATCCTGCCCATCGATCAGCACATCGCCATGGCTGACATCATAGAAACGAAACAGGATGCGTGAAATCGTGGATTTGCCGGCGCATGAGGGACCCACAATCGCAATCATCTTGCCCGCGGGCACCTCAAAACTGACATTTTTCAGGATTGTCCGGTCCGGATCATAGGCGAAGGATACATTCTTGAATTCAATACGCCCCTTGGTCACCTTGAGCGGCTTGGCGTCCGGTTCATCGAGAATTTCCGGTTCCTGACCGAGCAGGGCGAACATGGTTTCAAGATCCACCAGCCCCTGTTTGATCTCGCGATAAACCATGCCCATGAAGTTGAGTGGCTGATAAAGCTGGATCAGCAGCGCGTTGACCATAACGAAATCGCCAAGGGTCAACGTTCGCGCGACAACGCCCTGAGCAGCCAGATACATGCACGCGGTCAGCCCCGTGCAGAAGATCACGGCCTGACCAGCATTGAGAAACCCCAGGGAATTGAATGTCTTGATGGCGGCATCTTCATATTTTGCCATCGAGGCGTCAAAGCGCCTCTGCTCCAGCGCCTCATTACCAAAATATTTTACCGTCTCGTAATTGAGCAGGCTGTCCACCGCCTTGGTGTTGGCCTCGGTGTCCGCGTCGTTCCACTTACGCCGTATTGCAATGCGCCATTCACTCGCCTGGAATGTGAACCAGATATAAAGCACCATCGTCACGGCAATGATGGCCACGAATTCCCAACCGAAATAATAGGCCATCATCGCGAAGATAAATCCGACCTCGAGGATAGTCGGTATCGTATTCAGGATCGCCATGCGGATGATCAATTCGACCGCCTTGGTGCCGCGCTCGATAACCCGGCTCAAGCCTCCCGTCCGGCGCTCAAGATGGAAGCGCAGCGACAGGCGGTGGAGATGCCGGAAGGTTTGGTTGGCGAGCGCTCGAACGGCATTCTGGCCGACGCGCACAAACAGAACATCGCGAATCTGCGCAAACACGACCATCAGCACCCGCCCCACGCCATAGGCAATAATCAGCATGGCGGGAATGGCGGCAAGCGTCAGCGGTGTTATCTCGATTGCCTCAGTGCCGGTGGCGTCATTTGTCAACCAATCGACGATCCCCTTGTAAGCAAGCGGCACCGCTACCGTGACGATCTTTGATGCTATCAGGGCCACGAATGCCAGCACCACCCGCAACTTCAGATCAGGCCGCTCCGCCAGCCAGACAAACGGGATCAGGTTGCGCAAGACATCCATATGTCCTGCACGCGCGTCAAACAGCTCCGTTCCCGTAAGGGTATGGTGATGATCAGCCATTGTTCTCGTAAAAAGCGTCGTTGCGCTGCAATAAATGAGGGGCAGCGGTACAAACC
>CAYOEI010000102.1:0-6215 GCA_964402825.1 uncultured Hyphomicrobiaceae bacterium | reverse complement strand
CCTCGCCGCGGATCAGAAGCCCCATCACCTCGCCGATCTGGCGGATAATCCGGTCACCGGCGGCATAGCCGAGTTCCGAATTGATGGCCTGAATATTGCCGATGGCCAATGCCGCCAGTGAGAAACCCTGAGAGGTCCGGTTGGCATCAGTCACCATGGCGCTGACATGCTCCAGCAAAAACCCGCGGTTGTAGAGACCGGTTAAAGAGTCGCTGGTGGCAAGGTGTTTGGCCTTCTGGTAAATCTCCTTGAGAGAATCACGGAAGCGGGATTCCCGCACCAGCAAATTCACGCGCAGTTTCAGCTCTTCGCTGGAATAGGGCTTGGCGATTACATCCGTGATGCCTGATTTGTAGATCTGGTCGTAGTTGGCAAGTTCATCCCTGCAGGCCAGCATGAGTACCGGAAGATTGAAAAGCCGGGATTTGCGTCTTACGTCAAGAACGAAAGAAACATAGGGTTCAATATCGCTGACCGCATTGATGATGACGGCATCGAAATCGCGGCGGGCGAGATAATCGAGCGCCGTCTCATTGCTCATGGCGCCAACGAGCGTGGCCTGCTTGGCCAGGGAAAGTTCGATCATGGCGAACTGCGTTGGATCGCCGAGCACCATTACGGTGGCGTCATCAATGTTGCCGGGTTGCACTATTGCCGGAGGTGCATCGATGCCGTATTTGGCCGAGGTGTTCATCCGCCGCACGAGTTCCTCATGCATCGTATTCAATCGAACGAGTGTGTTCAGCCGATGACAGATTTGCGCCGGATTAACGGGGCCGATTAAAAGATCGTCGATGTCCGCGGCAGAGGTGTTCAACTCGAATTTACTGTCCGTGCCCACGAGCATGATTCGCATGCGGACCGAGAGCGCGCTGCTTTTGAGCGTTTTGGCGAGGGCGAGAAATGTTTCAGGGTCTTTGCGCGCAGTGGCGCTTTGCATGTTGAGAACGACAACGTCGGGCCGGCGCGGACCGCAAAGTTCAGCGGCGCTTTGGGTAATATCTCCAATCGAGCATTCAAAGCCGCCTTTTTTGAGCGTTTCAGCCAGTTTCTTGTCGTTATCAGCATCCTTGCCGACAATGAGGATGCGAGCGAGACCTTGCATGGCAGTCTTTTCCCGGTTGACTGGTACGGAGATGTACGCATTGGGATTGTTTGCTGTATTGCCTTAAGATTTCATAAAGCATGTGGCCTTGCGCTAAATCTGAGCGAGGATCTGGTCGCGCAAAACGCTACCATCCGCCTCTCGCGGGATTGATTTCACGATGACAAGCTGATCCGGCGTCTTGTAGGCGGCTACCCGTTTCCCGGCGAGATAATGCTTAAGCCGCTTCAGGGACGGGGAAAGTTCGGGCCGTGGCACAACTGCGGCGAATATGCGCTCGCCAATGACCGCATCATTGAGAACGAAGGCCGCGGCATCGAGGAAATCATCGAACTCGGCATACAGTTCATCAAGTTCGCTGGCGGCAATGACCGCGCCGCCGTGATAGATCAGGTCCTCGCTTTTTTTGCAGCGGAAGTGGCCTTCGAGGGTCTCGCCCACCACGCATCCGATTCCCGTGTCCAGAAATCCCTGGGCATCGGGTTTCAACCTGGTTTCGGCCTGCTCTCCAGCACAGTCAAAGGGGCCGGATGGCACGATACTGCCCCGCACGAAAAGTGTGCCTTTCAATATCTGCGTGGAGTTCTCGTTTCTGACGCTGCCTCGCACCCGGGTCTCAAGTTCCGGTTCATCGGCGCCATCGTCTTCGGACGCCTGGATTTTTCCCAGAGGCAGGAGCGCGGGGTCGGACCCTTGAGTTCTCTCGCGGATAATCAGGGCCAGTTCGCTGAAATTATGGATATCGAATATGGGAACCGGCGCCTCGAATAATTCCGAGCCGGATTTTACGCAGTGCGGGCCTTGCCAGATACAACCGATCCTGGAGAGGTGCATATCGTCCGAGCGCAGATTATGGCGCTCTTCCAGCGCGGTGATGACTGGCGCGGGAACAGTTGTGCAGGTGATCTTATGGTCCTTGAGCTGCTGCACAAAAATATCGAAATCGAATGGCAGGTGCAGGGTCGTGCTTGCACCTGCGATAAGCGGTGCGATGAGCTGGCCAGCCACGGCCTCGACGCTGATATAGGGGTATGTGTTGAGGACGCGGTCGCCGCCATTGAGCTTCAGGTTCGCGATAAACATCTGTGCGAGAGCGATAAGCTCGGCGTGCGTGCGCGGGACAGGGTGGGCGCCTTGTTCAGCCACGCGCCAGGTCAGTATGGCGGTCTCATCCAGGGACGCTGTTTCATCCAAGGGCGTTGGGGTTTTTGCCTCATCGTTCTTTTTATCGTTATGTGATGGCGTGTCTGCCAGCCACTCATCGATCGGCGTCACCCCGTCGGGCAAGTCTTTGCCAAGCGCCAGCACATAGCGGATGCTCATCTGGTGCGCAGCCGCCTCGCCGAGCGTTTCGGCTGGTAAGCGGCCGCCATAGCGCCCAATACTCACCGCAGCTACCGGCTTGATCTGGGAAAACGCCTGGCGGACTTCATCGAGTTGCCAGAGCAGAGGCATCGTGCAGGGCACCAGACCGGCGCGCCATGCGCCGAGGAGAAGGAGAGGGGCCTCGACGATGTTCGGCATCTGTATGGCGATGATATCTTGCGCTTTTAAACCGCATTCACGAAACCGCTCCGCGAGGACATCGGCAATCGCATCAGCCTCGGCCCAGGTGATTTCGCGTGCGCTCCCCAAATCCAGCGAGGCGCGGCCGGGCGGGTCCCTGAAAGCAATCTGAGACCCCGCATCTTTGGCATTGCGGCGCAGCGCTGCATCGGCGCTCACCGGACCGGTGTCAGCGCCATCTATAATCTTGATATGGACTGAAGGGTCTCGATCCATGCTCTTTTCATTTCGTCGATGTAGGGCTTAACTTTCTAGCCGCCGGGCTTTTTCATCCACCATGTGTCAACACGATACCCGTACAAAGACGTCGCTTTCGGGTGCGCCAGCATCTTCCATCTTGCAATCCATTGCTGCTTCTTATGGAACAAGGGAATCACATAGTGACCTGATAACAGCACCCGGTCGAGGGCCCGCACCGCGGAGACGAAGTTCTCCCGTCCTTTGGCGGCAAGGAGGGCGGCAATCATGCCATCCACAGCCGGGTTCTTGACGCCGGCATAGTTGAATGAACCTTCAGCGTCCGCGCTTTTGATGCTCCACCGAAACAGCTGCTCGTTTCCAGGTGAAAGGGATGCGTACCAGAAGGTCTGGATCATGTCGAAATCGAATGTCTGCCGCCGCCGCTGATATTGCGCGCTGTCCACCTGCCGCAGCCGTGCCGCGATGCCCAATCTTTTGAGCGTGTCGATATATTTCAGCAGCAGGCGTTTCTGGCCGCCGCTGGCCGAGAGAATTTCGAATGTAAAGGGTTGATTTGTTTTCTGGTTGACCAGCTTACCGTCCTTGAGCGCGTAACCGGCCTGTTTGAGCAGGCCAAGCGCCTTGCGCCGGTTGGTGCGGTTTCTGCCCGTGCCGTCGCTGACCGGCAGCGTGTAGGTTCCATCCATGATTGAGGGTTCGACCGCATCTGGATGGGCTGCGAGCAATTCGCGCTCCCTCGCATCGGCGCTGCGGCCATGAGAGGACAAATCCGAACGGTCGAAGAAGCTCTGCGTGCGGGTATAGAGATCGTAATAATAGTTCTTGTTCAGCCACTCGAAGTCGAGCATCAGCGTCAGCGCCTTGCGCACGCGGATGTCGGAGAATTGCGGTTTGCGGGTATTGAAGGCAAGCGCCGACATGCCCGATGGAACGCTGATGGGAAGCTCTTCCTTGACGATGCGTCCGTCATTGTGGGCGGGAAAATCATAGCCTCGCGACCAGCGCCCGGAGTCCGATTCCGGCCAGAGCTGGAACAGCCCCTTCTGGAACGCCTGAAACATCGGGTCATCGTCGCGGTAATATTCATAGCGGACTTCGTCGAAGTTGAACCGGCCTTGGTTCACCGGCAAATCCTTGCCCCAGTATTCCGGGTTGCGCTCATACACGATCCGCTTTCCGGGCTCCACGCGCTTCACACGATAAGGACCGCTGCCCAACGGGGGGGCAAGCGTGGTCTTCTCGAATGTGTCCGTGGTGAAGTAGTGCTTGGGGAGTACCGGCATGAGCCCCATGATCAGTGGCATCTCCCGATCGCCACCGGCGTCAAAGGTGAACTTCACGGTGCGCGGACCGATCTTTTCAGCTTTGGAGATCTTGGAATAATAGGTGCGGTGGTTCGGCCGCCCCTTGTCGCGCAGCACCGCGTGGGAAAACAGCACGTCCTCCACAGTAACGGGCTTGCCATCGGAGAAGCGCGCTTCGGCACGCAATGTGAAGGCAACCCAGCTCCTGTCTGGCGGCGTTTCGATGCTTTGCGCGAGCAGACCGTAAAGGGAAAAGGGTTCATCATAAGCCCGCGCCATCAGGCTCTCGAAAACAAAATTCCTCAAGCCCGCTGCGGCGACACCCTTGATAATGAGGGGATTTAGGCTGTCGAATGAACCCAGAGATGCGAAAGTGACAGTGCCGCCTTTGGGAGCGTTCGGGTTCACATATCCAAAAGCGCTAAAGCCAGGTGGATGCAGCGGCGCACCATGCATGGCAATGCCATGAGCGGGTTCTGCCTGTGCAGGGCCCGCGGAAAAGTGAACAATTGCAATGCAGATAAGGGCTTTCAAGCAGATGTAAGCCCAGTTATAAATGGGTTTGCGCGGCTTCATAAGCTAACCGTTTAGGCGAGGCGCCCGGCAATTGCAATTGTTCGATTGAACGAAGACTGGGTACGGCTTGAAAGCGTGGAATGTGCCATGAAGCTTGAGGCGGCCGGCGGTTGCAGGGTATGGAAGTGTCAGAAATCACCTGTGAATGAATTCACCATATAGGGTGCCGGTCACGTGAATGCCGCATTTCAATGTATTCAGGCACATGAAAATGTTCTATCGCCTCGCGGGGCAACACACTGACTGCGTAATTGGCGTGCAAGAACGAATGGAAGGGCTAAGTGTTATGGGAAGCTTCAAACTGGAAATTCGTCGGATAATTTCGACGTCATTTAATCCAGGTGTTTGCACGGCGCTGGCCCTTGGCGCCATAGTTTTTGCCGCACCGGCAACGGCTCAGCAGCCTGCGCCAGCTCAGCCGCAGAAAACCGCCCAGGCCACTCCGGCGAAGAAACCCGCCCAGGCCGCTCCGGCGAAGAAACCCGCCCAGGCCGCTCCGGCGAAGAAACCGGGTGAAGAAAATATCAACAGTGCCTGGGTAAAACTGTGTGATGACATTAAAGGTGTGAAGGGTGACGTTTGCCTGACCCATCATGAGCGCTTCAATCCCAATACTGGCCGGCCGCTTATTTCTGCCGCGATCCGGAAGATCAAGGGTCAGGAGAAGGAAATGCTTTTGGTCATGGTTCCTCTTGGCCGGCTTCTCAAACCCGGTCTTTTGTTCAAGGTGGATGATGAGGAACCGATCAAGCTGGAGTATTCATTCTGTACATCGGTTGGCTGTGTGGCCGAGACGCAAGCCACTCCCGAAGTGATCGCCAAACTTAAAAAAGGCACCCGGCTCGATATTGGCACCATGTCGCTCAATCAGAAGCGGATTGGTTTTCGTGTGCCTCTGGCCGGTTTCTCCCGTGCCTATGATGGCCCGCCGATCGACCGGAAGGTTTATGCCCAGGCGCGCAAGGAAATGTTCCAGGTGATCCGGAAACGCCAGATTCTGCTGGCCAAGAAGGCTGCTGAAGCCGCGAAGAAAATGAAAGACGCCAAGGGCGCGAGTGGCGACCAGGGCGCAGCTCCGGCACCAAAAAAGACTCCGTAAAGAAAGAGTCTTTACCGCCGCCGGGGGCCGTGGATTCGGCTACTGGAGGGCAGGTGGTTCAAAAATATCTAAACCTGGATACCTAATATGTCAGCCAGCTTACTTATTTCAAGGAGAACTGTCTCAACTTCGGGGCGCGCCATATCTTGCTTTAGTCGCTTGATATCGAGCCCCAAACGCTTAGCGACGCGCAGTGCCGTGACCTCGGTTGCCTGACCACGCAGTTTCAGTAATTCCGAATGAAACTCGAAATATTTGCCCTGCTCCTTCGCGGCAATAGCAACCCTCGCCGCGCCAATAGAACGCTCCCCAAATATGGGAAGCTCCATCATAATCAGACGGATTTTGCCATCGGTTTTAATAA
>CAYOEI010000101.1:0-2775 GCA_964402825.1 uncultured Hyphomicrobiaceae bacterium | reverse complement strand
CAGCCGAAGTGGCCGTTATAAGCTGAAGCTTCCTGCTCGCCGTGCACCGGGCTTTCGGGGTGGTGTTACGGGTGAATCGATTTCTGCATCTTTGTAGGCGAACATTTAAGCCCACAATCCGCGGACACAGTCACAAATCAGCGGTTCAAGAAAAAGGTATGTGAGGCCGGATGCTTATGGACAGTCCGGTTTCGTCACTCCTCATGAAGGGGCGATGGACCCGTCTTGGGTCCAACGCCACAATGTTACGGATATCAGAACCGGCCCCGCAAATTCCGGAGCTTGCCTACTCATCTGGAGGATATCAGATCACAGGCCAAATCCAGTCTTAATTCTTATCACCAACGGCAGCATGATAACAATCAACATAACCGGAAATACGAAAAGCCCCAACGGAATGACCATTTTTGCAGGTAGAGCATAAGCTTTTTCTTCGGCCCGGAAGAACCGTTTTTCTCGCATCTCCTTGCTATAGGTTCGCAATGCATCGGTAAGGCTTGTTCCCAGCTGCTCCGATTGTTGCATCAATGAACCAAGACTTCGGACTTCGTCAATCGCAACGCGGTGAGCCAAACTATCGAAGGCTTCCGTCAAGCTCGCTCCGGCACGCAATTCAAGCGTCATGACATGCAGATTCACTCCCAGATTTTGATGCGTTTTGACGATTTCTTTGGTAACACGTGCAATAGAAGCAGATAGGCCTATTCCAGCCTCACTACAAACTACCAATAGGTCCATAAACTCCGGAAATCCGTCCCGAAATTCTGCAGCCAGTTTTCTCTTTTTGAACATGAGATAGAGGCTTGGAATTATCAATCCAATCAATGCCAGCATGATCAAAATGACTGTTGTTATCAGAGTTGTCTTCGCATACTCGGTCGCAACCAAGATCGGAAATCCAATCGCGGGAAGTGCGACTGACCATACGACCCTGTAAAAGTAGTACCAGGCCAAAGCAGACGGATCATGAAACCCGGCCTGAATCAAATCCTGGCGGATAACCAAGGATGACTTGCTTTCGTTTCTACGTCCGAACCGTAACGCCGTCTTTGAAAAGATAGCAGAGACGGCAGAAATTCCAACGTTACGAGGTAATCGGGGATCGATAATCGCGGCCCCACCGGCCGCCATGCTCGGATTATATGCCCTTTTTTTAATCTCCTTAAAACCAAGCCACCGTTTGATAAAGAAAAAAATAGCAACTGCAACAATAATAAATATCGAAAAACTAAACATATATACAATATATACCTCATTTAATGAGATAATATACTCCATATATTTGATTATGTCTGGCATTTAAAACTTGAAATTTACCATACGGTACATGACGTAATCGCCAATCAACATCAACACGATACAAAACCCTAACACGGGCCTGATAGCCGGGTGCGCCCATATATCGCCGTAAAAGCTTGGAGAGATCAACAAAAGCGCACCGAAAAGGAAAATAGGTAAAATGCTCAGGGCCAGAGCCGAAAACCTGCCCTCTGCCGATAAAGCCTTTACTTTTCGCCGCAATGTCTGGCGCTCCCGGATCACCGCCGACAGGTTGGCAAGCAATTCAGCAAGATTGCCACCTGTTTTTGATTGAATCGATACAGAAATAACCAGCAACGACATATCGGCCTGGCCAATGCGAGCGCCCATATTGGTCAATGCGGTTTCCAAGTCCAAACCAAAGGTCATTTCATCGCTGGTTATTCCAAATTCCGAACCTATCGGATCTGGCAACTCGCGGGCGACCATTGAAATCGACGCGGAGAGAGGATGCCCCGCATTGAGGCTGCGCTTAAGCACATCAATTGATTCCGGGAGTTGAGCCTCGATCTTCTTACGCCGCTGGCCACGTAAATAATAAAGCCACAGTATCGGTAAAACTATCCCAAAGTTCACACACGCCAAGCTGGAAAAAATATAACCTCTTTCGAAATAATAAACTATCATGAAAGATGTAATTCCAAGCATCATCATATAAAAAAGAAGTTTCTTAACGCCGATTAAAATTCCCGATTGCAGCATAAGCCTATTAAAAGCTATTATCGGAAGTACATAACTGCCCTCACTGCCAAGACCTCTCAGGCGGCGCATCTCTGACAGCACTTCCACATGTGTACCTACTTCTTCTAATACTTTTAATCTTTTATTTTTTGCCTTTTTGTACGATTTTTTACTTAATAAATATCTTATTATAGCATCAAAAATAAGCATTACTGATATAAAAACAAGAATATATATCGCTAATTGTATTGTACCGCTCGACATAACAGATCTCACAGAGGTTTCGATGGATCGAATAGGTTGGCCGACAGTTTGATGCCCCTTAATGTTATTGCATCGAGAAAACTGGGTCGAATCCCAGTTGCCCTGAACTCACCGTCCACCTTGCCTTCAGCATTTATACCTTTACGGACATAGGTGTAGATCTCCTGCATCTGGATAATATTGCCCTCGGTCCCAGTAATTTCACTCACGCTGGTTAGGCGGCGCTTGCCATCACTAAGACGTTCCAACTGGATTACGATATCCAATGCAGAGGCTATGGTTGCGCGGGTACTTGCTTCGGACATGCGCATATCGGCCATGGCGATCATCTGTTCCAATCCTGAGAGGGCATCCCGAGGACTGTTGGCATGAATTGTCGTCATCGAGCCTTCGTGTCCGGTGTTCATTGCTTGCATCATATCAAATGCTTCCTCACCCCGAACCTCGCCAACAATAATGCGATCAGGGCGCATGCGCAGCGCATTCTTCACCAACTCTCTTTGTCGGATT
>CAYOEI010000100.1:0-10884 GCA_964402825.1 uncultured Hyphomicrobiaceae bacterium | reverse complement strand
TTTCCATACGCATATTGGCGATTGCCTTGGCCATGGCTGGGTCCGCACTTTCCGTGAGCGGCGCCTTTTTCGCTGAGACCATTTTGGCCGGCATAATCTTGTCTGGGTTTGCCGGTTGTGCGGCCGGGGGAGCTGATGATTGGGCTACTCGCGGGTCGCCGGTGGAGTAATACAGAAAATAGAAATATCCCATGGCAATTGT
The DNA here is from genome assembly GCA_964402825.1 of uncultured Hyphomicrobiaceae bacterium. GTDB lineage: Bacteria > Pseudomonadota > Alphaproteobacteria > Rhizobiales > Methyloligellaceae > UBA2767. The sequence continues at coordinate 10,682 of CAYOEI010000100.1, read as the reverse complement.
GCTGAGCATGAGCCAGGTCGCGAAATACAGGCGGCTGATGAGCGCTGGTGTCATTGTCCAATCCCGCGCGGAAAAGTGCTTTTTTATCCCGCACTATTGAGTTGGCTGACCTTGTCTGAGTCGGTTTAGCGGGTCAATTGTCATGCAGAAATGGCTTGGCGCATGTTTCCTTTACGTGCGGATTGCGTTAAGCAAAGCGTCAATAAGTTCTGGAGGATACAGCGCGATTCCTGCTTGGTTTCCTGTAAAATTTCACCATTTGAATCAATGTCATGACCCAAAGACCTTCACTTGCGCTAGTTCTCGCCGCCGGGCAGGGCACACGGATGAAATCAGCGCTGCCGAAAGTCCTGCATGAAATCGCGGGTGTGGCGATGCTCACCCATGTCATGGAGGCCGCGCAAGCCAGCGGTTTGAGCGATACCGCTCTGGTGATTGCACCGGGCATGAGCGCCGTTGAAGAGACGGCCAGGGGTTTAGAGCCCAATGTGCAACTCTTCGTCCAGGACACGCAGCTTGGCACCGCCCATGCGGTTCTTTCGGCGCGCGCCGCGCTCGAGGAATTCACCGGTGATGTGGTTATCCTCTATGGGGATACGCCGCTGATCCGCCCCGAAACGCTCACGCAAATACGAAGTGCGCTGAAAGATGGCGCTGATCTTGCCGTGCTCGGGTTTGAAGCGGAAGACCCCACCGGCTATGGGCGTCTAATCACCGATAAAATGGGGACGCTGATTGCGGTACGCGAAGAAAAAGACGCCAATCGAGAAGAGCGCGCCGTAACGCTATGCAATTCCGGTGTCTTCGCATTCAGGGGCGAAAACCTGCTAAGTCTGTTGGACAGAATCGGCAACGACAACGCCAAGGGCGAATATTATCTGACCGATGCGGTGGAGCTGGCTCATGGCGAGCGCCTCAGCACAACAGTCGTCATTTGCGAAGAGCGGGAGGTTATGGGCGTGAACTCAAAGGTTCAACTGGCTGCCGCCGAAGCCGGGGTGCAGGAACGTTTGCGCGTTCAGGCGATGGAAGATGGAGCAACGCTGATAGCGCCCGAAACCGTCTTCTTAGCCAAGGATACCAAACTCGGGCGCGATGTGATCGTGGAACCCAATGTCATCTTCGGGCCTGGCGTCACCGTTGAAGAGGGCGCACGCATCCGGGCGTTTTCACATCTTGAAGGGGCGCATGTCGGCAAGGGCGCGATCGTCGGCCCGTTTGCGCGGCTGCGGCCTGGAACGGATCTCGGCCCTGAGGTGCGCGTTGGTAACTTTGTCGAGGTTAAGAACGCCAGGATGGAAGAGGGCTCCAAGGCCAATCATCTGGCCTATGTGGGCGATACCCGTGTGGGCGCCAAGGCCAATCTGGGCGCGGGCACCATCACCTGTAATTATGACGGCTTTGAAAAACACCATACCGACATCGGCCAAGGAGTCTTTGTCGGTTCGAACACAGCGCTCGTGGCGCCGGTAAAGATTGGCGATGGAGCGTTCATCGGGTCGGGTAGTGTCATAACGAAAGATGTGCCGGCTGATGCGCTGGTGGTCACACGCGGACCGCTGGATCAGCGCGATGGCTGGGCCGCCAAGGTGCGCGCGCGGCGTGCACGCTCCAGCGGAAATAAAAAGTAACAGCACGTGACTTGCGCGGTGTGGGCTCGCGCCGCTAGTTAGACTTGGTATTCTTTTTAGACTTGGTATTCTTTTAGGTGCCTTTGCGGGTGATTTTGGGGCTGGTTTTGATATGTGCGGAATCGTTGGAATTCTGGGTGTTGAGCCGGTTGCGGGCAAGCTCGTTGACGCGCTGAAACGCCTTGAATATCGCGGCTATGATTCTGCGGGCGTCGCCACCGTAGAAAACGGAAATCTCGACCGGCGCCGCGCCGAGGGCAAGCTCCATAATCTTGAGACACGGCTCTCCAACGAACCGCTTAAGGGGCATCTCGGTATCGGCCACACACGCTGGGCAACCCATGGCGCGCCGACAGAGAACAACGCCCACCCGCATATGACGAATCGCGTTTCGGTGGTTCACAACGGCATTATTGAGAATTTCAAAACGCTGCGCTCAGAGCTGGTATCCGCAGGCGTTGAACTCGTCACCGATACCGATACAGAAGTGATCGCCCATCTGGTGACGCGCGAAATGGATGCCGGCCATGATCCGGCTATCGCGGTTCAACACGCCCTGCGCCAGCTGGAGGGCGCGTTCGCCATCGCCTTCATTTTCAAGGGTCATGACAATCTCATGATTGCAGCGCGGCAAGGAGCTCCACTTGCCGTTGGTTTCGGCAAGGGTGAGATGTATCTGGGTTCCGATGCCGTGGCGCTTGCCCCTTTCACTGACACCATCACCTATCTGGAGGATGGCGATTGGGCGGTGCTGACGCGCGAAGGTGTGGCCATCCGCGACGGGCAGGGTTCGGCGGTTGAGCGCCCGGTGCAAAAGTCGGTGGCTTCGACCTTGCTGGTGGACAAGGGCAACCATCGCCATTTCATGGCGAAGGAAATGCACGAACAGCCCGAAGTGGTCGGGCACACGCTGGCCAATTACATCGATTTTGCGAATTCGCGCGTGGTGATGCCTGACTTGCCGTTCGATTTTGCCACCCTCAAGCGCATGTCAATTTCCGCCTGCGGTACGGCTTATTATGCGGGAATGGTCGGTAAATACTGGTTTGAGAAACTGGCCCGCCTGCCGGTCGAGATTGATGTGGCGTCCGAGTTTCGCTACCGGGAGGTCCCGCTGGAGGCCGGTGGGCTTTCACTCTTTGTCTCGCAATCCGGCGAGACCGCCGACACGCTGGCGGCAATGCGTTATTGCAAGGAGCAGGATCAGCATATTGCCTCAATTGTGAATGTGCGCGAATCCACGATTGCACGCGATTCAAATCTCGTTCTGCCGACGCTAGCCGGGCCGGAGATCGGTGTCGCGTCCACCAAGGCTTTCACATGTCAGCTTGCGGTTCTGGCCTGCCTTGCCATCGCTGCGGGCCGTGCGCGCGGCACGATCAGTGCGGAGATGGAAGCAGAACTGGTCGTCGCCTTGTCGGAAGTCCCGCGTCACATGTCCGCGATCCTGCGCGATGTGGCGGTATATGATTCTCTGGCGCATTCACTGGCCAAGGCCTCCGACGTTCTTTATCTCGGGCGCGGTGTGAACTACCCGGTGGCGCTCGAAGGCGCGTTAAAGCTGAAGGAGCTCTCCTACATTCATGCTGAAGGTTATGCGGCCGGTGAACTCAAGCACGGACCCATTGCGCTCATTGATGAAACAATGCCCGTTGTCGTCGTGGCGCCTGGCGACGAGATGTTTGAAAAAATGGTGTCAAATATTCAGGAAGCCGCGGCCCGGGGCGGACGAATCATCTTCTTGAGCGATGCCGACAAGAGCGTGCTGGGCTGCGAAACCATGGCGTCGGTGAAATTGCCCAAAACCCATGCCTTTACCAACCCACTGATTTATGCGCTTCCCATGCAGCTGATCGCCTATCATACAGCCGTTTTCTTGGGGACAGATGTCGATCAGCCGCGCAATCTGGCAAAATCGGTGACCGTGGAATAGCCACATGTATAGCCACAGCCCTGTTTTTTGCCTGAATCCTCAGGCGAGGATGTACATTGCCTCTTGTGCATGGGGCTCGTCTGACCGACAACCTTGTAAATACCCTATTTACACCTGCATATGATGACCATGCGATACGCGAAATTCATTACCACATTCGTTCTCTTTCTGGCGCTGAGCGCCGGACATGCATTTGCGCAAGTCGCGGGCAATGCGCAAAGCGGCAGTGATTTACTCAGGGCGGGCGAGGGGTCTTTGGCCAAGGGCAAGTTCACGGCCGCCGCGGGACAATTCGGCAGGGCGTTGCGCTCCAATGATTTGTCCGATGCGGAAGTTGCCCGGACACTATATAAGCGGGGGCTTGCTTACGAAAAATCAGAACGCCCGGCGCAGGCGATCGCGGACATAACCAACGCCCTGTTTCTCAAAGGGTTGTCGGGTAGCGACAGGGCAAAGGCATATCTGAGCCGGGGCCGGGCTTACGAAGCGGTCGGTCTTTCGGTTCTTGCACGTAGCGATATATCGCGGGCCAAGTCCGGCGGGTTGAGCGAGAGCCAGATTGCACACTCAAGTCAGGGCGTTACTCCTTCGCGGCAAACGGGCGGCCCGGCCTTCTCCACAACTGTTCAAAGTGCGGGTCAGCGCAGCCCGGCGCGTGAAACCCGTGTTGCATCCTTTGAGACTCAAACGCGCGCACCAGCCCCGCCCAAACCGGAAATTCCCCGCTTCCGGACAACTATTGTTCCCAATGAAACTCCGGTTCAGGCTCCTGCCGCGCGCACGGCGGCGGTAAATCAAAAACCTTCCGCACCGGCCGGCTGGAGCACCGCCACCCAGCAGGGTGATGGGACGCCAGCCCCCGCCAAGGAAGAACCGAAGGGCAAGGTGAGCAGTTTCCTCGGCGGGTTGTGGCAGAAAACGAAAGATAAGGTTGGAGGCGGAGACAAGAAGGAAAGCGCAGCTCCGTTGCCACCGGCGGCCCCGTCTCAGGCGGCCCCGTCTCAGACGGCTCCGCAATGGAACCAGACAACCAGTGCGGCCACGCGCCAACGCACGGCCGCGCCGGTTCAGAGCCCGCGGGCCGCACCTGCAACCGGCACTGCGCAAGGCGGCGCGGCAAACGGGGGAAGCGGGTATCGCATTCAGCTTGCGGCGCTGCGCAGCGAACCCGAAGCACAGGCCACCTGGAAGAGGCTTGCTTCGAGGCATAAAAACTTTCTCGGTAACCGGCAGCCTAATATCGTCAGGACGGAATTGGGGGGGTTGGGAACGTTTTACCGTGTCCAGATCGGCCCATTTTCCAGCAAGACGGAATCACAACAATTGTGCAAAAATTTTAAGCAAGGCGGGCTCGACTGCTTCCTGCTGGCGCCATAATTCCTGTAAATTTTACAAACACGACCAAGGTCACATCTCTAACAAAGCAAAACTCTGCTAGAATGTATTTGGATGGATCGCTCTTGCGATCCATTGAACGGTCATCCCTTAGCGCCCAGAACCGCGTTTGGAGATGCAAAAAAATGAGTTACACGAATTATGGCAAAAAACGGCAATAAGCCGAACACTGATAAACCGGACTCTGGGGAAACAGGATCTGAAGCGTTGAAGCGGCTCGCTATTGCACAGGCGAATTCTTCATCATCCCATCTTGTCCAGCGGCTGAGGAACTATTTCCTCACCGGCCTCATCATCGTCGGCCCGGTTAGCATCACGCTGTATGCCTTATGGTGGTTCATCAATCTGGTTGATGGCTGGGTAAAACCATGGGTGCCGCAGGTCTATCTTCCCGAAACCTATCTTCCCTTCACCGTTCCCGGTGTTGGTCTGATTTTCTCAATTGCGGTTCTGATTGTCGTTGGCGCACTGACTGCCAATCTGTTCGGCCGCACGATTGTGAGTTATGGCGAGTTGATGCTCGACCGTATGCCGGTGGTGCGCGGTGTTTATCGCGCCCTGAAACAGATTTTTGAGACGGTCCTTTCGCAATCGAGTAATTCTTTCCAGAATGTTGGTCTGGTTGAATATCCGCGCAAGGGTCTTTACGCGATTGTCTTTGTATCGACAAAGACAAAGGGGGAAATTGACGACAAAATATTCAAGGGTAAGAACGTGCTCAGTGTTTTCCTGCCAACAACGCCCAATCCGACCTCCGGCTATCTGCTGTTTGTGCCCGAGGAAGATATCGTCCTTCTCGATATGAGCGTTGAGGAGGGCGCAAAACTGGTTATTTCCGCCGGTCTTGTTGTGCCTGAATATCAGAAGAAACTGAAACATCTTGCCGGCAGGGCGAAAGCGAAGAGCCAATCCCCTGCACGCCAATCCCCTGCACGCAAGACTCCCCAAAAGACACCGGCTTAGAAAAGCATTAACCGGCCTTGAGCAGGCGGATGGCTTCGTCACGCTCAAACAGATAGAGCAGGGCGCGCAGAGCCTCACTGCGTTTGCCGGACAGCCCCGGATCTGAGTTCAGAATGAGCCGGGCATCGTCCCGCGCCGCGGCCAGCAATTCAGTATCGCGAGGCAGGGCGGCGACTCTGAATTCCGGCAGGCCGCTTTGGCGCGTGCCCAGCACCTCGCCGCCACCGCGCAGTTTTAAATCCTCTTCAGCGATTATGAAGCCGTCCTCGGTTTCGCGCAGCGCATTAAGACGTGCGTGCGCTGTGTCCGTCAGCGGGGGTTTGTACAGGAGGATACAGGCGGACTTGTCCGCGCCGCGCCCGACGCGTCCGCGCAGTTGATGCAACTGGGCCAGGCCAAAGCGCTCCGCGTGCTCGATGACCATGATCGTGGCGTTGGGGACGTCCACGCCGACTTCGATGACCGTGGTGGCGACGAGGATTGAGATATCGCCATCGGCAAAAGCCTGCATGACCTCATCCTTTTCCGGGCCTGGCATCTGGCCATGCACGAGGCCAACCTTACCGCCGAAACGCTTTTGCAAAGTGGCATGACGCTCTTCGGCTGCCGTGGCATCGAGCATATCGGACTCTTCCACCAGCGGGCACACCCAATAGGCCTGCGCGCCGTCTTCAATGGCTGAACCAAGCCGGTCCATGATATTGCCCAGGCGATCGACCGGCATGGCTCTGGTGGTGACGGGCTGCCGGCCTGCAGGCTTTTCCAGTAATTTCGAGACTTCCATATCGCCATAATGGGTGAGCAGCAGCGTGCGCGGGATCGGGGTTGCGGTCATCACCAGCACGTCGGTCCCGCCGGCGCCGCTCTTGGCCTGCAATGCAAGGCGCTGATGCACGCCGAAGCGGTGCTGTTCGTCAATGACGGCAAGCCCAAGATCGCTGAAGTCCACACCGTCTTGAAACAGCGCGTGGGTCCCTATCAGCAGATCCAGCTCACCATGTTTAAGCGCGGTTAAAATGCGTTCCCGCTCCTTGCCCTTATCGCGCCCGGTCAGGAGTGCAATGCGCATCGAGGTGGCCTGCGTCAGGGCGTTGAGCGTTTTGAGATGCTGACGGGCGAGCAATTCCGTTGGCGCCATCAGGGCCGCCTGCCGGCCCGCCTCCACGGCGTTCGCCATGGCGAGGAGCGCTACAATGGTTTTGCCGCTGCCAACGTCGCCCTGCAGCAGCCGCAGCATCCGAACATTCCCGGCCATGTCCGCGCTGATCTCGTCCAGAACGAATTTTTGCGAAGCCGTCAGCGTGAAGGGCAGATCGCGCAGAATTATTTTCACCAGCTCGCCTGTGCCAATAGTAGCGCGGCCCGGCGCCTTGCGCAGCTTGGCTCTGACGAGCGCCAGCGCCAGCTGGTTTGCCAGCAATTCATCATAGGCAAGGCGCTGGCGGGCAGGGGTATTGGCGAGCAGGCCGGCTTCGGATTGCGGGGCGTGAACACTGCGAATGGCGTCCGAAAATGACGCCCATGAATTTTTCGCAATCCAGGCTGCGTCTTGCCATTCCGGGATATCGGGCAAACGCTCCAGCGCCTGGATAAGCGCCTTGCGCAAAACCTTTCCCGAAAGCCCGGCGGTCAGCGGAAACACCGGTTCAATAAGCGGCAGTTCATCGGCCTCCGATAGTTTCACCACATAATCGGGGTGCGGCATCTGCAACCGCCCTGAATAGTCCTCGATTTTGCCCGATACGATGCGCTTCTCGCCAACGGGAAGCAGCTTTTGCAGATAGTCCGAGCGCGCATGAAAGAACACCAGTTCAAGAAATCCGGTTTCGTCGGTGCAGCTTACGCGGTAGGGGATGCGGCGTTGACCGCGCGGCGGCGCTCTATGTTCAGCTACTGTCACTTCGATTGTCGCCACTTGACCGGGGACAGCCTGCGCTATGGCTGGCCGCGCGCGCCGGTCGACCAGCGAGACCGGGAAATGGAGCAGAAGATCGATAATTCTTGCATCTTCATTGGCGGAGTGAGGCGCGAGCAGCCGTTTCAGGAGTTTTTGAAGACGCGGGCCAATCCCGTCCAGATCGCGTAAGCTGGCGAACAGGGGTGTGAGGATGTGTGGCCGCATGCGCCTTCATTATACCTGAAAACAGTTTTTGCCGCTGTCTATGGCTGACAGCACAGCTCTAGGGGAGTATATGGCCCAATATATTCCGCTTGGACCACTTGAATATGATGCCTTCGACCTTGGACCCTATGCCCGATACACGCAATGATCTAGATGCCAGCCGCCGCCGTGCGCTCTATCGGGCGGAGCATCGCGGGACCAAGGAGTTGGACTGGTTGTTGGGGCGCTTCGCCAGGGCGGAGTTAGGCGGCATGGATGATAGCGAATTGGATGCATTTGAAGACTTCCTCGCATTGCCGGACCCGGATATACAACACTGGCTGATGACGCGCGATGCGGCATTGCCCGAAGGCCAGGCGGGCAGTTTTGTCGCGCGGCTGAAACACTTCCATGACCTGTAGTACAAGATGATTTCGACGCTGCCCATTTCAGACATACTCGGCGCAACGGGACCGGTAACGGTTGCCGGCGCTCCTGAGGGGTTGGACGCACTGGCTCTGGTGGAACTGGCCAATGAGCTGGCCACTAAGCAAGGAGGGGAAGGCAGCGCAAGGCCCGCCACCATCCTGCACATCGCCCGCGACGATAAACGTATGTCCGCCCTGAAAGCGGCGCTGGCCTTTTTCGGTGGTGGGGCTATCGAGACGATTACCTTTCCGGCCTGGGATTGCGTTCCCTATGACCGGATTTCGCCAAATTCGGAAATTGCCAGCCGCCGACTTGCCGCGCTGGCGAAGTTGACCCACCGTGCGGCTTCAGGTGACGCAAACCCGCTTGTGGTCCTTTCAAGCGTCAATGCCGTGACGCAAAAAATTCCGCCGCGCACATATATGGAGCAATCTGTGTTGCGGCTGGCTGCTGGCGCCGCGCCGGGCATGGACGCCCTCACCAGGCGGCTGGACTCGACCGGATATGTACGCACGGGAAATGTGATGGAGCCGGGGGAATATGCGGTTCGCGGCGGCATAGCTGATTTGTTTCCCCCCGGTTATTCAAAACCCGTTCGACTGGACTTTTTTGGCGAGGCGCTCGAGAGCATTCGCGAATTCGATACCGAGACGCAGCGCACCACGGCGAGCCTGAAAGAAATTATTCTTCTTCCCGTAAGTGAGGCGGCTTTGAATGCCGAAACGGTCAGTGCGTTCCGGCAGCGCTATGTTGAGCTGTTCGGTTCCGTCACCAGCGCCGATCCGCTCTATGAAGCAATCTCGGCCCAGACCCGATATCAGGGCATGGAACACTGGTTGCCGCTGTTTCATGAGGAGCTCGAAACATTTTTCGACTATGTGCCTGGCGCGCTTGTGAGTTGCGATCCGCTTGTAGAGGAAGCGCGAAGAGAGCGGGCTGAGCAGATTGCCGATCATTACGAATCCCGTTCCGCCTCGCTTGAGCAGAAGAGTTTTGGCGCGCCTCCCTACAAACCTGTGCCGGCGGAGCGCATGTTTCTCGATAAGGGTCTTTGGAGCAAAGCGCTGTCAGGGCGCAAGGTCATCACCTTTTCTCCCTTTGAAGTGCCTCAAGGGAGCAACGGGGTAAGTGTTGTTTCGCTCCAGGGCCGGGGCGGGCGCTCCTTTGCGGCTGAACGCAAGCAGGAGGGAGCAAGCGTCTTTGATGCGGTCGTCCAGCATATCGGCAAGCTCAATTCAGCCTCGAAGAAAGTGATTGTCGCCAGCTGGAGCCGGGGCGCGGGCGAGCGGCTGCAAGGTTTGCTGGCGGACCACGCCCTTGCAAGCGCAACTCCGGTGGACTCGTTTGCTCAGGTTCCCGAGTTGCCCGCAGGCACAACCGCTATTGCGGTGCTGGGGCTGGAATCCGGCTTTGAGACGCCGGACCTCGCCATCATTGCCGAGCAGGATATCCTTGGCGACCGGCTGATCCGGCGGCGCAAACGCACCCGCGCGTCCGATGTGCTGACGGAAGCCGGCAGCATCTCGTTGGGCGATCTGGTGGTGCATGCCGAGCATGGCATAGCGCGTTTCGAGGGGCTCAAGATCATTGATGCCGCCGGCGCTCCCCATGACTGCATGGAGCTCGTTTATCAAGGTGGTGACAGACTCTATCTGCCGGTTGAAAATATCGAAATGCTGACCCGCTACGGCTCGGATGAAGCCGGCGCCAAACTCGACAAGCTCGGCGGTGTGGCTTGGCAGACCCGAAAGGCACGGCTCAAGAAACGTATCCGTGATATTGCCGACAAGTTGATCGCTATCGCCGCCAAACGGGAGATGAAACGCGCGCCGGTCCTGGAAGCGCCTGATGGCGTGTATGAAGAGTTTTGCGCGCGCTTTCCATTCGAGGAAACTGAAGATCAGCAATCGAGCATCCTCGACGTTCTTGGCGATCTCGCGTCGGGCAAACCGATGGACCGGCTCATTTGCGGCGACGTGGGTTTTGGCAAGACCGAGGTGGCCCTGCGCTCGGCCCTTGTAACCGTGATGGCCGGCAAACAGGTGGCCATTGTCGCGCCGACGACCTTGCTGTCGCGGCAGCATTTCCAGACATTTTCAGAGCGTTTCAGCGCGCTGCCCGTCGTGATCGGGCAAGCTTCGCGCATGGTGACGCCGCGCAACCTTGAAAAGGTCAAGGAGGGTATCAAAAGCGGTCATGTGGATATTGTCATCGGCACCCATGCGCTGCT
>CAYOEI010000099.1:0-9756 GCA_964402825.1 uncultured Hyphomicrobiaceae bacterium | reverse complement strand
ATGCTAACGGGAGCGCCCGCTACGCCCAGCACGGTGAGACCGGTGCCGGGCACTTGGTCAGACTATAATATGAGAAGGCGAGTTCGGGCTGCGGTATGGGGCCGCACCATTAAGCTACAAAGGGGTCAGCATTGCGCTGGCCCCGTTCTGTTATGGTGCACACATCGATGGGTTAGGGAGGGAGAAGGTATGAACATCAAGAGCCTGCTGGCCGCCCTTGTCGTGTCCCTCAGCCTTGCCGCTCCTGTGATGGCAAGCCCGCTCAAGGGCCAGAAGGTTGCGGCATTCAATCAAGAGGCATTCTGCAATCAGATGAAGAAATTCGCCGCAGAGGTGAACAAGGAATTGCCGATGATGGTTGATGCATATACGCGATCAGATGGGATTGCAGTTTTGTGCAGCCTAAAGATGGTCGAGTTTAAGAAATTCGTTAAATTTAAAAGCACGCAGATGCGGACCGGATGGCAGCAGCGCAAAGATGAGCAATGGAATAAAATTTATTGTGGCAATCCAGCTTTTAGACCGGCCATTGCAGCGGGATGGCAGATTATCAACACGGTAACACTTGTGGACGGTGAAAGATTTCAGCAAGTAGCGGAATGCAAATAACCCCCCGACCAGATAGCCGAAGAAATAGCCGAGACGAAATTGCACCGCATACAGGGGTCAGCATTGCGCTGGCCTCTTTTCTTGTCGCGCGGTGCCCATACTGTTTGGTGAATCTGTTACCTTAAATGTTACCTATTGAGTTTTTGTTGCTTCGGTGTGTGTAGTAAATTATTGTAATATCATGATAATTGTCAATAAATAACCCACAGTCGTTGTGATACTCGGTCACAAACAGCTTACGGGTGGCGCCCGTTTTGGTTTGTTCGTGCTCCATATATCTCTCCTCTAGTTACGCTGAAACGTGAGACGGCGGGGGTCCATTATTTGTGGGCTGCACAACATGATTTCAAGCACTGATATTGCATTGCACAATATATGGTCAATATAGCGGCTTCATGGCAATTGGATCCGCAAATGCGCACACCACCAAACAGCGGCGGGGTGCGAAATAACTTGATTATGCTGGTGAATTTGGCTTCAAAGCTCAGTTCGGGGATTCTTGAGAATGTCTTCAGTAATTGAAAGAGCGACGGGTTTGCAATGGAAGGGCCAGGGGCCGGCTTTTCTGGTGGCTTCGGGTCATGCGGCGACTCACTGGATTTTGGGCACGTTTTACGTGCTGTTGCCCTATATCACGCATGATCTGGGTCTGACTTATGCTCAGGCCGGGGGGCTGGTCACCCTGTTTCACGTGTCTTCATTCGCGGCCAATGTGGGCAGTGGCGCGATTGTCGATATTCGCGGCCGGCGCGTGCTGGTGCAATCGGCCTCGCTGGTTATCGGCGCTGCATCATTGATGGCGATGGGTTTGGCTCTACAGGTGTTCTGGCTGATTCCGCTCGTTGTGCTCATTGGCGTTACCAATAATCTCTGGCACCCTGCCGCGATTTCCTATCTCTCACAATGTTACCCGAACAATCGGGGCTATGCGCTCTCTATTCACACGCTGGGCGCCAGCATGGGTGACGCTATTGCACCGGTCGTTGCAGGCGTCGCTTTGCTCTGGGTATCGTGGCAGGGAACCTCGTCTCTGCTGTCGCTGCCGGTGCTGGGTGTGGCCGCTCTTCTGTTCTTTGCTCTAAATAAGCTCGACAAGGAGAATGGCCTCAAGGATCAAAACGGTTCCGGGCTGGGCGATTATTTCAAGGGCGTGGCAGCGCTGGTGCGGAACCGTGCGGTCATTGGTCTGTGCGCAATGGCGGGCTTCCGGTCAATGACCCAGAGCGGGCTGCTGGTGTTCCTGCCGCTTTATCTTGCCGATGTGCTGAAAGTGAGCCCGGTGGTGCTGGGGCTGGCGCTCATGAGTATGCAGATCGGGGGCATGGTTGCCGGGCCCATGGCTGGAATTGCATCGGACAGGATGGGCCGCCAGCCGGTGACGCTCATCTGCCTGACAGCGGCCACCATGAGTATTGCCGGCCTGATGCTGGCCGATGGCATATTGTTGTTTGTGATGGTTGTGTCCCTGCTGGGGCTGGCGCTGTTCGCGGTGCGCCCCGTCATCCATAGCTGGGCGCTGGATTTGGCGCCTGAAAGCATGAGTGGCAGCATGGTCTCCTTGCTGTTTGGCACGCAGTCCGCACTCTCGGCGCTGGTTCCGATCAGTGGCGGGCTTATTGCCGATCAGTGGGGCTTGGCGGCGGTCTTTTATGTACTTGCAGGCACCTTGCTAATCGCTAATGTTCTTTGCTATTTTCTCCCCAGAGAGCGCTCCACGCTGGGGTAGGGTTTCTGGTTCCAATCAATCTTATTAACTGGGCTTGAGCAATGAGCATTTTGGGTGGCATGTATGTTAGCAGGCGACTGAGTTAGGGCGATGGCCCTTTAGAGTTGACGGCAGGTGCATTGCCGCGAGGGAGAAGTTTTATGACACGGGAAATCGGCCATTTTGTTGGCGGGAAAAACATCAAGGGCACGTCAGGGCGTTTCGGAGATGTGTTTGACCCCAATACGGGCGAAGTTCAAGCCAGGGTCGCTTTGGCGTCGGCCGATGAAATACATAAAGCCGTTGAGGCTTCAAAGGCGGCCCAGATTAAGTGGGGGCAGACAAACCCTCAGCGCCGGATCCGTGTCCTCATCGAGTTCTACAATCTGGCAATGAAGGAAATCGATTCCCTGGCCGAGATGTTGTCATCCGAGCATGGCAAAACTGTTCCTGACGCCAAAGGCGATGTTCAGCGCGGCATTGAGGTGGTTGAATTCGCGATCGGCGCGCCGCATCTTCTCAAGGGCGATTATACCGATGGAGCGGGCCCCGGCATTGATATGTACTCCATGCGCCAGCCGCTGGGCGTTGTTGCCGGCATCACGCCGTTCAACTTCCCGGCGATGATCCCGATGTGGATGTTTGCTCCGGCCCTGGCAAGCGGCAATGGCTTTATCCTCAAGCCATCGGAACGCGACCCCTCGGTCCCGATGCGTCTGGGAGAATTGCTGAGCGAAGCCGGACTGCCCGATGGCCTCTTCAACGTCGTCAATGGCGATAAAGAGGCGGTCGACGCGCTGCTTGAGAACCCGGATGTACATGCTTTGAGTTTTGTCGGCTCCACCCCGATTGCCGAATATGTCTATCAAACAGGCGCCGCCAACGGAAAACGCATTCAGGCGCTCGGCGGCGCCAAGAACCATCTGATTGTGATGCCCGACGCGGATATGGACATGACGGTCGATGCGTTGATCGGCGCGGGCTACGGTTCGGCGGGTGAACGCTGCATGGCCATCTCGGTGGCCGTGCCCGTGGGCGAGGAGGCTGCCGGCGCCCTGCTGGAGAAACTTATTCCGCGGGTTGAAAGCCTCAAGATCGGCCCCTCGAGCGATGCCGATGCCGACTATGGCCCGGTGGTCTCCAAGCAGCATCAGGAGAAGATCATGTCCTATGTTGATCTTGGCGTGGAAGAAGGCGCCAAGTTGCTGGTCGATGGCCGTGACTTCGCCATGCAAGGCTATGAGAGCGGTTATTTCGTCGGCGGCTGCCTGTTCGATGAGGTGACGCCGGATATGCGCATCTATAAGGAAGAAATTTTTGGCCCCGTCCTGTCGGTCGTGCGGGCCAAGAACTATGAAGAGGCTTTGCGCCTGCCATCTGAGCACGAATACGGCAACGGCGTCGCCATCTACACCCGTGACGGCGATACCGCGCGGGATTTTGCCCACCGTGTGCAGGTCGGCATGGTCGGCGTTAATGTGCCGATCCCGGTACCGCTTGCCTATCACTCATTTGGCGGCTGGAAGCGCTCCTTGTTTGGGGGGCACAACCAGCATGGACCCGATTCGTTTCATTTCTTCACCAAGGCGAAGACGGTCACCGCACGCTGGCCTTCGGGCATGAAGGATGGCGCCGAATTCGTCATCCCGACGATGAAATAGCAGCGTTTCGTGCGCCATTTGGAGGATAATGCCGCACTCTTGCACCGGTTTTGATTTTCCGGCGTGAGAACTTTTGGCTTGTATCCATGCCCAATTTCAATAACATATGATAACATATTTATCTTCATAGAGAATGTCATGACATGGGCAAGTATGACTCTCTTCAACGCCATCTATTGGCGGGCTCGCTGAGCGAGTGGCGTGCCAGCTTTGCCGAAATCGAGGCGGTTCTGGATTTTCCCTTACCGCGCAGCGCCTATGTTTACCCCGCATGGTGGAGTAATGATGCGACCGGCCACTCCCACAGCCGCGCCTGGCTTGGCGCGGGCTGGAAAACGGCGCGGGTCGATCTGCAAACGCAGCAGGTCACCTTCCTCAAAGTTGGGGATGAGGCGCTCAAGCAGGTGACTTCCCGCCAGGCGCCTCTGCAGACGCTCCACGGGGCGCTGAAGGGTGTCATTCAGATGGTGGCCGGAACCGATCTGACAAAACCAACCGGCGCGGCTGACGACATTAAGGGCAGCGAATAATGGCTGGAGGCGTCCTGCTCGATACCTGTGCGCTTCTCTGGCTTATGGAGGAAGCCCCGCTGGAGACTTCTGCCCGCGAGCACATGGACGCCGCCGCGCGTAATTCAAATTTGTGGGTGTCGCCGATTTCCGCGTGGGAAGTTGGCGTGCTTTCGGCCCGGGGCCAGCTGGTTCTGTCGATGCCGGTCGAGACGTGGTTCGACCAGATATTGGAGCTGCCAGGGATAGGGCTGGCGGAACTCAGACCCGGTATTTTTATCGACTCATCTTCTCTGCCCGGCGAAGCACCGGGCGATATTGCCGACATGCTGATGGCCGCGACGGCGCGGGCCTACGGGCTCACCCTCGTCACCCGCGACAAGGCACAGCTCGACTACGCCGCGCAAGGATACATCCAGGCCATGGCGTGCTGAGGGTGCTTATCCGTTGCATCCCGCTTGACCGGGCCTGAATGAGCAGGTAGCCCAGCGCGCATAACATTTTCGCGCAATGCATTTTCCTGCAAAGCATTTTGAAGTCGGGGGACATGGGAGAAGGGCCGCTAAAGCGTTACAGATCGCTGGTGGATGCGGGCAGCCTCGAGCCCGATCCGGCCCAGCTTCTGGCCGCGGAAAAACTTGAACTGCTGGCCAACCGTCTGGCGCAGTATGAAGCGCCATCGAAAACCGATTTCTTCTCCTTCTTCACCCGCAGGAGCGGCGAGGTTCCGCAAGGTCTTTATCTGTTCGGCGGCGTGGGGCGCGGCAAGACCATGCTGATGGATTTGTTTTTCGAAACCATCCCTTTCGAGCCCAAGCGCAGGGTTCATTTCCATGAATTCATGGCCGAGGTGCATGAGCTGATCGCCCGCTTCCGTAGCCTTCGTGAAGGCGACCCGATCCCGGCAACGGCGCAAGCGATCGCTGCTGAGGCGCGACTTCTGTGCTTCGATGAGTTGCATGTCACCGACATCGCTGATGCGATGATCCTGGGGCGTTTGTTTACCAGGCTGTTCGAAACTGGCGTGGTCATGGTCGCAACCTCCAATTCGCATCCGGCCGAGCTTTACAAGCACGGTTTGAACAGGCCGCTTTTTGAGCCTTTCATCGAGACCATCGAGAACCGGCTGGAGGTGCTGCAACTCGAGGCGGCGTCGGACTACCGCCTGGAAAAGTTGCAGGGCACGCAGCTTTATTTTTCCCCAGCGGACAAAAAAGCCGCCAAAGCCATGCGTGAGACTTTTTCGCGGCTGACGGGTCTCAACAAAGGCGAGCCGGCGGTGATCAAGGTCAAAAGCCGCGAAGTTGCCATTCCTGAAACTGCCATGGGAGTCGCGCTGTTCGACTTTGAAGATCTGTGCGGCAAACCGCTCGGCGCCAGCGACTATCTGGTCATCGCGCACGCTTTTCACATCCTGATGATAGAAAATGTGCCGGTGATGCAGCCCGAGCATCGCAACCAGGCGCGGCGGTTTATTAATCTCATCGATACGCTTTATGACAACGATGTGCGGCTGGTGCTCTCTGCCGAGGCGCAACCCAACGCGCTCTATGCCATAGCAGATGGCTCGGAGCTGTTTGAACGCACCGCGTCGCGGCTGATAGAAATGCGTTCGCAAGACTATCTGACGCATGTGAGTGGTGACGTGGAGCGCGATGGCGATTAAGAGATATTTCTGTTAAAGTTCAGGCAGTAAAAAACGTGACCCGCTTAGCTCAAAATTACGATGTGCTGGTCCTCGGGGCGGGCCATGCAGCGCTGTGCGCGGCCATCACCGCCTCCCAGAGCGGGGCACGGGTACTCATCCTCGAATGGGCGCCGAGGGATTTTCGCGGCGGTAATTCGCGGCACACCCGTAACATCCGCTATGCGCATAATGAAGCCACTGAATATGTCACCGGCCCTTACCGGGTGGAAGAATACTGGGAGGATTTGCTCCGGGTCACGGCCGGGCGCACCAATGAGGCATTGTCGCGGATGGTGCTTGAGAAGTCGCTGAAAGTACCTGAATGGCTGATGCAGCAGGGCGTGCGTTTCCAGCAGCCCTTGACCGGAACACTCGGCCTTGCACGCACCAACATCTTCTTCTTTGGCGGCGGCAAAGCGATGATGAATTCCCTTTACGCCAGGGCAGAGGAGCTTGGCGCCGACATCCTCTATGATGCGCAAGTCACCGCTCTTGAGATTGATGAAGGCGTCTGCTCTGGCGTGAGCGTTTCAATGAATGATGAAACACACAAAATTTCAGCCCGCGCCATTGTCGTGGCTTCGGGCGGTTTTGAGGCCAATATCGAATGGCTCAAGGAGAGCTGGGGCGAGGCTGCGGAAAATTTCCTCATTCGGGGCACGCCCTTCAACACCGGCGTGTTGTTGCGCATCCTGCTTGATAATGGCGCGCACGCCGTTGCTGACGCCGACCAGTGCCACGCGGTGCCCATTGATGCGCGCTCGCCGAAATTCGATGGCGGCATCGCCACCCGCGTCGACTGCGTCATCTATTCCATCATGGTCAACAAGCATGCCAAACGCTTTTATGACGAAGGCGAAGACATCTGGCCAAAACGGTACGCTATCTGGGGCCGGCTGGTGGGTCAGCAGCCCGGCCAGCAAGCATACGCCATCATCGATACGAAATCGCAAGGCCTGTTCATGCCGACGATTTTTCCCGCCATCGAGGCGGATACGATCCGCCAGCTGGCTGAAAAACTCGAACTCGATGCGGATACATTAGAGAAAACTGTTGATGAGTATAACGCCGGCGTTCAACCAGGAGAGTTTGACGCCACTCAGCTCGATGGCTGTCACACGAAAGGCGTGACGCCGGAAAAGTCCAATTGGGCGCGCAAACTCGATACGCCCCCCTACTATGGCTATCCGCTGCGCCCCGGCATCACATTTACGTATCTGGGAGTGGAAGTGGACGATAAGGCCCGCGTCCTTTTCGGCGCGGAAAAAACCCCCGCCAGCAATATTTTTGCCGCCGGCGAGGTCATGGTCGGTAATATTCTGGGTCAGGGTTATGTCGGCGGGCTGGGTCTGCTCATAGGCAATGTGTTCGGACGTATTGCCGGAGAGGAGGCTGCGCGCCGTGCCGTCAACTGACACACTGAAAGAAGCAGAACGCCTGATGACGATCTGCAACGCCTGCCGTTATTGCGAGGGATTTTGCGCGGTATTCCCGGCGATGGAGCGCCGCAAGACATTTGCCAAGGGCGATCTCACTTATCTGGCGAATCTCTGTCACGGCTGCCAAGGCTGCTTTTACGCATGCCAATACGCGCCGCCCCATGAATTTGAGGTCAATGTCCCCAAGACCTTCGCCACTCTGCGCGCGGAAAGTTACGCGGATTATGCCTGGCCCGGGGGTTTGGGAAACCTGTTCAAATGGAATGGTGTCGCCGTCTCGCTGGCCATTGCGCTCGGACTGGCCGCTGTGCTGTTACTCACCTTCGGTTTGCAGGACCCGCAGATCATCTTCGGTACGCATACGGGCGAAGGGTCGTTTTACAGGGTCATTCCCTATAGTGCGATGGTCTGGCCTTTCGGGCTCATATTTGCATTCGCCATATTCGCTATCGTCATGGGCGGTATACGCTACTGGCGCGCCACGGCCGCCCAGGAAAATTTGAAACTCCCGGCAAGCGCCATTCTCGGCGGGCTATGGGATGTGCTGACGCTGAAAAATCTCGGCGGCGGCGGTGGCGGGTGCAATTACCCCGATGAGAGTTTTTCCGGCCTGAGGCGGGTGTTTCACCATTTTACATTCTACGGCTTCATGCTGTGCTTCGCCGCCACCTCGGTGGCGACTATTTACGATCACTGGTTTGGCTGGATCGCGCCCTATTCCTTCACCAGCCTGCCCGTATTGCTTGGCGGCGCTGGCGGCATAGGGTTGCTGATTGGTCCCGTTGGGCTGTTGAAGTTGAAGATGGAGGCTGACCCCGCTCCGCGGCCTCGCGATTTACTGGGCATGGATGTGGCTTTCATCATGCTGCTGTTTGCCGTTGCTCTCACTGGCCTGGCGCTGCTGGTTTTGCGCGAGACGCCTGCAATGGGCACATTACTTGGCGTGCATCTGGGCTTCGTTCTGGCGCTGTTTGTGACTCTGCCCTATGGCAAAATGGTGCATGGCGTCTATCGGTTTTTAGCCCTCGTGCAGGATGCGGCTGAACGCAAGGCGCATCGTTAGTTTCGGGCAACAGAATGACGGCTATTTATGATTCCGTATAAAGAAGAAAGGGTCTGGCCTGGGCAATGCTGCCGCGAGCAATGGCCGCGCTTGCACGCATAGCGGTTTCGGGCTAACCAGTCAGATGTGCTTTTGCACATTTTGCGGAGCCCGGTTCGGGTGCAGTTTTTCCAAGGAGCGAGACTATGGCGCGCAACAAAATTGCGCTGATCGGCGCAGGCATGATCGGCGGAACCCTGGCTCATCTGGCCGGGTTGAAGGAGCTTGGTGATGTGGTCCTGTTCGACATTGCCGAAGGGTTGCCCGATGGCAAGGCTCTCGATCTGTCGCAGTCCTCACCAGTTGAAGGCTTCGATTCGCATCTTAGAGGCACCAACGACTATGCCGACATCAAGGGCGCCGACGTGGTTATCGTCACCGCCGGCATCGCCCGCAAGCCGGGCATGAGCCGTGATGATTTGCTGGAGATCAATCTGAAAGTCATGAGTCAGGTCGGCGCGGGTATCAAGAAATACGCCCCCAAAGCTTTTGTTATCTGTGTCACCAATCCTCTTGATGCGATGGTCTGGGCGTTGCAAAAAGCCTCCGGTTTGCCGCGCAATATGGTGGTCGGCATGGCTGGCGTGCTTGATAGCGCCCGCTTCCGCTTGTTCTTGGCTGAAGAATTCGACGTTTCGGTGGAAGATGTCACTGCGTTCGTGCTGGGCGGCCATGGCGACACAATGGTTCCGCTGCCGCGCTATTCCACCGTCGCCGGTATTCCGTTGACCGATCTCATCAAGATGAAATGGCTTACCAAAAAGCGGCTCGATGAGATTGTGAAACGCACGCGCAATGGCGGCGCGGAGATCGTCGGGCTGCTGAAAACCGGCTCGGCCTATTACGCGCCGGCATCCTCGGCCATCACCATGGCGGAATCCTATCTCAAGGACAAAAAGCGCGTCTTGCCTTGCGCCGCCTATCTGAATGGCGAGTATGGCGTGAAGGGTCTCTATGTAGGTGTTCCGGTTGTCATCGGGGCAAAGGGAATGGAGCGCGTGGTCGAGATCGATCTCGATGGGTCCGAGCGTGACGAGTTTATGA
>CAYOEI010000098.1:0-3368 GCA_964402825.1 uncultured Hyphomicrobiaceae bacterium | reverse complement strand
CTTGAGTTCAGCCTCGATTCGCTTACACGTGATCAGGACCGGTATCGCGAGAAGTTCGCGGGTGCGTTTGGCGAGTCTTCAATGGAGGCGATGCGGGAACAGGCGAAGCAGAATTTCGCCATGTTCGAACAAGCTCTGGGAATGTTCACTCCATATTCTGCTATGGGCATGAATGACACCGAAAATCGCGAAGCAATGTCGAAAAACGATAATACGCCCGAGGCGGGGTGTGGTGCGCGCAGTTCTAAAGAAAAGACAAGCGAGATAGAAACCCTCAAGGCCGAATTAACGGCCATGCAGGACAAGCTGGACCAGATTTCGAAGCGCACACCTTAAGGTCATGAGCGAGAACAGGCATTCCGGTGTTAGCTGGCCATCGCGCTAGACAACCCGCGCTGGTCAAAATCTATGATTTTTGGCTCGCCAAGATAAAATCCCTGCATGTAGGTGATACCGGCATCCTCGACAAGTTTGGCGGTGGCTTCATTGGTGACCCATTCCGCCACTGTTTCCATGGAAAAATTCCCCGCCAGATCAATTAAAGCGCGCACCAGGATCTGATCTTCCCGGCTGTCGGGCAGATCGCGGATAAACGATCCGTCGAGTTTGACCATGTCGAAGTCCAGAAGACGCAGATTCCGGAAGGATGAATAGCCCGAACCGAAATCGTCGATCGCCGAAAGGCAGCCAAGTTCTTTGAGTGAATTTACAAAGTTGATGGATTGATCGACATCTCTGATGGCCGATGTTTCTGTAATCTCAACCATCATCCGTCGAGTCAGTGCGTTATTGCCATTCGTCATGCCGTGCAATGCATTCAACCATGCCGGGTCCGAAGCCGTTTCACCTGACACATTGATGGAGATGCGTAATTTGGGTGCTTCTTTAAGGAGTTTAACGCAGAGTTCAAGCATCCGTTGGTCGATCAGGCGCACAAGACCGAGTTGTTCGGCAATTTCTATAAACTCTCCGGCTGGGACGATAGCGCCTTCGGTTGTGCGCAATCTCACAAGCGCCTCATAGTAAGCCGGCTTTCTGCTGCCAGCCTTTACGATCGGTTGAAGGGCAAGAAGTATGCGCCGTTCATTCAGGGCGCGGACGATCCGGTCAGCCGTCTCGATATTATTCCGCCGTTGCGATATCCGCTGCTCATTGGGCTTATAGGCGGCAATCGGATAGCTTGGCGTGGCCTTCGCATGTTCCAGTGCTTCCAGCGATCTCGAAAGTATCTTCGGCACGGAGTCGGCTTGTTCGGGCAGCAGGACATATCCCTGGCAAATGCTTGCCGCCAGGGCGCCAGCGGAGCTCTCAATGACGGAGTCGCGAATGGAATCGTGGAACCGCTTGGTGATGGGTTCCAGCTGATCGGGTTCATTATTGCGCAGCAGAAGACCGAATTTGTTGGAGCTGTATCGTCCGATCATATCGCCATCGCGCAGACCCGATCGCAATCTCTGTCCAACGATCTGGATTAATTCATCGCCAATGTCGAAACCATATACTTCGTTAATGTGAGTGAGGTTGTTCAGCGCAACCATGATAAAGGCGCCCGCGCTCTTATTATGCTTGAGTTCTTCAAGCGCCTTGCCCATCTCATCCGTCAGGGCGATGCGGTTCAGGTGGCCGGTCAGCTCGTCATGCCGGCTTAAATACAGCAGCCGTTGTTCTTTTTGATAACGATGGTTGATCACCCGCAGGATACCGCGCGCATAGGCTGGCGCACCCATGGGTCCGGCATAGCATTTGCCGTGATCCTCTATCCAAAGGATTGACGAATTCCGGCGCCCCAGTGGTCGAAATTTGTACTGCACAGAGTAAGGAATACCGCTCCCGTCATCGCTGCCCATGATGTTGTGGATGGCTTCAAAATGCTGATTGGCAAACTCCGCATCGATTAATTGATGAAATGCGGCGCCTGTCAGAACGGCGCCCAGATCACTCAATTCCAGCAGCTTGGCGGCGTTCCCGGCCCACGTCATCCGGTCATTCTGGAAATCCCACTGATAAACCGTCTCACCGGCGGCATCGAGGGCGGAAATCAGATCAAGTGTATCCTGCGGCCCGTCGCGGTCCGGGAGAGCTGGCGTCTGGCTCTGATGCGCAGGTTGTTCTGTGCCTGCCGGCCGTCTGATTGGTTCGGTTATGCGAGTATTGCTCAAGCAAAAAATCCCTAAGAAAGCGATGAGATTGCCGGTTGGAGATGTTCTTCCCGGCAGGCGGGTTAGTCACTGTCCTGCTTTCAACTGTTTCCGATGATACTTGGCAAGTGTTAAGATTGCGAAAATCTTAACGCGGCCTGTTTGGCCCGGAACTTGCGGCTTCATGAGTTAAGTGTTGCAAATTGATACAAAGGAACCGCGTACCGGTTAAGCATATGCAGATCAGCAGGACCAGACAAACGCAAAACACGAGGCGCGGAAACCGCCAGAATCCATCAGTTTCCGGCAGCCGTGCCCTCGTTAGTCAGGAATTAATGGCTCAACCGGGCCAGATTGGCCTTACCGCTTCAGCATTCAATCCGAACCGGCGCTGGTCTGCGTTTCTGGCTCATCTCTCCTTGCAATATGACGGCGTAAAGGAACAGCGGCAAAAACGCGCCGAACGCCTCAAAAACGCCATTCATAGCTACGGTCTCGATGCCGCCTCCCGTATGGGACCTCATGCGCGTCCGTCGCGTGGTTTGAGTATTTGACCCCCTGCGCCAGGCCCCGTCCCAAAATTATGGGCCTGGCGGGACTGCCCTGTTACATAACAGGACATTTTCCACACATATATGCTCTAGAAGGATGGGGGCCCCACGGCGAAGTCTCGCCGCGCCGCACTGATGGTCACGGAAAATCCTGCGATCACGTCAATGAGCGCGATCAGCGTTATAAAGAAGAACAGCGAAGTTGCCGCTTCGGGCACCACGAGAAACTCGATGAGGCAGATAATGAAGACGATCGTCGACAAGGCGTGATCGATCAGCGAATTGCCACTGGTCCGGGTGGCCTTGAGAATCTCGATAAACAGCAGAAACAGGGTGCCGGCCACGATCAGGTCGGAGAGAGTGAATATCCAGAGCGATCCAGACAGCATCGGCACTTCGAAGATGGTGGTATTGAAGGGAGTGCCTGTCATGAAGACGATCGCATTATAGGCGATCACGGAAAGGATGATGAACGGCACGCTCAGGATCATGGCCTTGTCTCCCTAGATGTAGATTGGTCCTAGAACTCTTCCTTCGGTTCCAGAATCTGGCGGCCGCGATACATACCGGTTTTCAGGTCGATATGGTGAGGCCTGCGCAGCTCGCCACTGTCCTTATCCTCGATATATGTTGGATTTTTAAGCGCATCAGCCGATCTGCGTTTTCCACGCCTTGAGGG
>CAYOEI010000097.1:0-6202 GCA_964402825.1 uncultured Hyphomicrobiaceae bacterium | reverse complement strand
GCTGGTTACGTGCTCGCGGAGCGGGTGCTGCGTCCCGCCCTTGTCGGCATTGCAAAAGGCGGCGCAAAACAGCCCAAGCCGGAACAGGCTGCTCCAGCGCCTCCCCCGCAGGCTGCCAACGACGATTCGAAAAAGCCTGCTCCCAAAGCGGCTAAAGGGTCCAAAGAGAACGCACCGTCTGCCGCGGACAAGAAAAAAGTGGGTGGCAAGATCGACAAGAACGCCTGACACGCTGGCGCTGATGAGGAGACCCAGGCCATGATCGACCACGTCTCCATCACCATATCCGATTTGCCCCGCGCCACCGCCTTCTATGAAAAGCTTCTTGCCCCCCTGGGCCACGCCAAACTTGCGAATCGGGAAACGACCACCGGCTTTGGCAAGGCTTATCCTGAATTTTGGCTCAATCTGCGCGAGGGCGTGAGCGTCTCTTCCGGCGCGCATGTCGCCCTGCGCGCTCCAGATATTGCTGCGGTTGAGGCATTTCACAAAGCAGCTCTGGAAAATGGCGGAATGTGCGATGGCCCTCCAGGCTATCGGAAAAACTACCACCCCAGCTACTACGCCGCATTCATCCGCGATGCGGATGGCAACCGCATCGAAGCGGTGACTTTTGTGAAAGAGCACAGCTAGACCCTAAGGCTTCGCCACACGCCGCAGGGTCAGATTTATCCTCGCCGCTTCCGGCAAACGGTTGCCAATTAATTCCGATGTGCCGGGCTTGATCCGGTCAACGCCGTGATATGCGAGCCGCGAATCGCCGCCAAGGATCAGCACATCGCCTGATTTGAGATCGAAGGAATGCGTGGGGTCTTTTCGCGCCAGCCCGCCTATGCGGAAGCGCGCCGTATCTCCCAGCGAGACAGAGACAACGGGGGCGGAAAAATCCTCCTCGTCCTCATCGCGGTGCAGGCCCATTCTGGCCGAAGGGATGTAGACATTGATCAGGCAGGCCTCGGGCGGCGCCGGATATGCCGCCACTTTGCGCCACAGATCGAACAGCATCTTAGGTATCTCGGGCCAAAGTTTGCCGGTTTCGGGATGAACCGCCTGATAGCGGTAACCGGCTTCTTTATCGGACACCCACCCGAGCGCACCGCAATTACTCATGCGCACGGAGAAGGGTTTTCCGGTGCGTGGCATGGCGGGCGTGAAGAGGGGCGCGGCGGACAGGACGCCAAGTATTTCGCGCAGCAGCCGGTCTTGCGCTTTTTGATCAAAATAATTGGCAAGATGCCGCATGACGGGTTTCACTCATTTCATGCACTGCATCGGCCCTTCTGGCCGCGATGAAGAGCGCGTGGAGCACCAGGAAAGGGCTGAAAACAGCGCGTTGCGCCATATATATGCCTCCAAAAGATGCCACTTGAAGCCAGATGGCAATAATAAGGGTTTCAGTTGGCGCTCGTAGAGCTGTTTTTTATGATCAATAACGAGTAAACCCACAGCTTGCGGGTCATCCCCCAGCCACCTATATAACGGCTGAACACATGTTCATCGAATCGTTAGGGGGCCGGAACAGTGGAGCTTGAGGCTCACACTGATTTTCCCGGGTGCCAGAGAGGCCCGGACGGCCTGCCGCAGATAAGAGGTTTTTATATTTATGTCGAAAGTAATCGGAATCGATCTTGGCACCACGAATTCGTGTGTCGCGATCATGGAGGGGACAAACCCCAAGGTTATCGAAAATTCAGAAGGCGGGCGCACAACGCCGTCAATTGTCGCCTTCACCGAAGAAGGAGAGCGCCTCGTTGGCCTGCCCGCCAAACGCCAAGGCGTCACCAATCCGGAAAATACGCTGTTCGCAATCAAGCGCCTCATAGGCCGGCGCTTCGACGACAAAGCGGTCGCCAAGGACCAGAAGCTGGTTCCCTACAAGATAGTCAAGGCTGACAACGGCGATGCATGGGTTGAAGCCCAGAATGAAAAATATTCTCCCTCGCAGATCTCCGCCTTCATTTTGCAGAAAATGAAAGAGACGGCTGAAAGCTATCTCGGGGAGAAGGTCGAGCAGGCGGTCATCACCGTTCCGGCTTATTTTAACGACGCCCAGCGTCAGGCCACTAAGGATGCCGGCAAGATTGCCGGCCTGGAAGTGCTGCGCATCATCAACGAGCCGACGGCGGCTGCCCTTTCATACGGCCTCGACAAGAAAGACGGCAAGACCATCGCCGTTTATGACCTTGGCGGCGGCACGTTCGATGTCTCAATTCTCGAGATCGGCGATGGCGTATTCGAGGTGAAATCCACCAACGGCGACACCTTCCTCGGCGGCGAGGATTTCGATATGCGGCTGGTGAGCTATCTGGCCGACGAGTTCAAGAAAGAGCAAGGCATCGACTTGCGCAAAGACAAGCTGGCCCTGCAGCGCCTGAAAGAGGGCGCCGAAAAGGCCAAGATTGAGCTGTCTTCAAGCGCACAGACGGAACTCAACCTGCCGTTCATTACCGCCGACAAGGCCGGACCGAAACATCTGACCATGAAGCTCACCCGGGCGAAGCTCGAAAGCCTCGTGGACGATCTCATCCAGAAGACCGTGGGGCCGTGCGAGGCCGCGCTGAAGGATGCCAAGTTGAAAGCCGCCGAGATCGACGAAGTTGTTCTCGTCGGCGGTATGACGCGCATGCCTAAAGTCATCGAGACGGTGAAGAACATTTTTGGCCGTGAGCCGCACAAGGGCGTCAACCCGGACGAAGTCGTGGCCATCGGCGCCGCCATCCAGGCTGGTGTGCTGCAGGGCGACGTCAAGGACGTGCTGCTGCTGGACGTGACGCCACTCTCGCTTGGCATTGAGACGCTAGGCGGCGTATTCACGCGTCTGATCGACCGCAACACAACAATTCCGACCAAGAAGAGCCAGGTCTTCTCAACGGCTGAAGACAATCAAAGTGCAGTGACCATCCGCGTGTTCCAGGGTGAACGCGAGATGGCGGCTGACAATAAAGTGCTTGGCCAGTTTGACCTGGTTGGCCTGCCGCCTGCCCCGCGCGGTGTTCCGCAGGTTGATGTCACCTTCGATATCGACGCCAACGGCATCGTAAATGTGGCGGCCTCCGATAAGGCGACGGGCAAGGAACAGTCGATCCGCATTCAGGCCAGTGGCGGCCTGAGCGATGCTGACATCGAAAAGATGGTTCAGGACGCCGAGGCCAACGCGGAAGAGGACAAGAAGCGCCGTGAGGGCGTGGAAGTTCGTAACCAGGCCGAAGCGCTGCTGCATTCCACCGAAAAAACGCTTGAGGAACTGGGTGAAAAAATCTCCGACGAGGACAAGAGCGTTGTCGAAGAAGCCTCCGCCGAGTTGAAGAACGCACTTGAGGGCGACGATACTGACGCCGTCAAGACCAAGGTTGATGCTCTTGCGCAGGCTTCCATGAAGCTCGGCGAGGCCATGTATCAGGCGGCTCAGGCTGAAGAAGGCGGCGCGGAGGGCGGCGCGGGCAATGACGGAGACGACATTGTCGATGCCGACTTTGAAGAAGTGAAAGACGAAGAAGACGTAAAAAACGACACGGACGACACGGACTCAAAGAAATCCGCGTAAGTCCTTATGTCCTTATGTGTGAATAACAATGAGCCTCGCCTGCCGGGCATGGCATAGCGCCCGGGACGAGGCTCATTTTCGCACCTGAAACGAATGATTTATGGCTAAGCAAGATTTTTACGAAACGCTGGGTGTATCGCGTGATGCCGACGAAGCGGCGATCAAGAGCGCGTTCCGCAAGCTGGCGAAGAAATATCATCCTGACCGCAATCCTGGTGACGAAGCGTCAGAGCATCGTTTCAAGGAAGTCAATTCAGCCTATGAGGCGCTGAAGGATCCGCAGAAGCGCGCGGCCTATGACCAGTTCGGCCATGCCGCATTCGAGGGCGGCGGCCCTGGCGGCCCGGGGTTCAGTGGCGACTTCTCCGCGTCGATGTCGGATATTTTCGACGATCTGTTCGGTGAATTCATGGGTGGCCGCGGCCGCGGACAGCGCACCATGCGCGAACGCGGCAATGATATCCGCTACAATCTCGAGATCACGCTCGGTGAAGCCTATGAGGGCAAGAGCGCGCAAATACGCGTTCCCACCAGCGTCACCTGCGAAACCTGTTCCGGCTCCGGCGCCAAACCTGGCACCAGCCCAAGCGCCTGCCGCACCTGCGGCGGCGGCGGCAAGGTGCGCGCTTCTCAAGGCTTCTTCACCATCGAGCGGATCTGCCCGGCCTGTCAGGGGCGCGGCGAGATGATCGATGACCCGTGCGGGAATTGCCATGGATCAGGGCGCACCACCAAGGAACGCACGCTTTCAGTCACAATTCCCGCCGGCGTCGAGGACGGAACCCGCATCCGGCTGGCGAATGAAGGCGAGGCCGGCATTCGCGGCGGGCCCACGGGCGATCTCTATATATTCCTGTCGATTGCGCCGCACGAATTTTTCCAGCGCGACGGCGCCGATATTTTCTGCCTTGTGCCAATCGCCATGACCACTGCCGCGCTTAGCGGACAAATCGAGGTGCCAACTGTCGGGGAAAGCCGGGCGCGCGTGAAAATTCCTGAAGGGACGCACACCGGCAAGCAGTTCCGCCTGAAAGGCAAAGGCATGCCGGTGTTACGCTCGAAGACCATGGGCGATATGTACATCCAGGTGGAGATTGAAACTCCGAAAAACCTGACGCGCAAGCAGAAGGACATTTTGAAAGAGTTCGAAAAGGCGTCGTCGGATCAGACCAATCCGGAGTCGTCGGGTTTCTTTTCCCGGGTGAAGGAATTCTTCGATGGGTCGGGTAAGTGATTGGGCAAGTGAGGGCTAGTGAGCGCCTGATCGTCGCGCTCGACGTTCCAACACCTGAGGACGCCACCGAGTTGATTGCAAAGATTGGCGGCAATGCCGGCGTGTGGAAGATCGGCCTTGAGCTGCTGTTCGCCGGAGGCGCGGAGCTGGCCCGCGAACTTGTTGATCAAGGCCAGAAGGTCTTTATCGACGCCAAACTGCTTGATATCCCCAACACGGTGGAGCGCGCCGCGGCAAATATCGCGGCCATGGGCGCGGCTTTTCTGACAGTTCACGGGCATGACATCAAGACTATGGAAGCCGCCATCAAGGGGCGCGGTACAAGCGACATGAAGCTGCTCGCGGTCACCGTGCTCACAAGCCTGGACAAATCCGATCTGGAACAACAGGGCAGCGATATGACACCTGCCGAGCTGGTGCTCCACCGTGCGCGGTTGAGACAAGAAGCTGGCTTTGATGGCGTCATCGCGTCGGGTCATGAGGCCGCTTCCATCCGCGAGGCAACCGGCGGCGATTTCCTGATTGTCACGCCCGGCATCCGCCCGGCTGGAGCGGAATCTGGCGACCAGGCCCGCGTCATGACGCCGGCAAAAGCGATAAGTGCGGGCGCGGATTATTTGGTTGTGGGGCGGCCCATTACCCAAGCTGAAGACCCCGGCGGCGCGGCGCGGGCCATAGTCGAAGAGATAGAGCAGGCGCTTGTCTGACGCAAAATCAGATACGTCTTCGAAATCCCCAATTAACCTCTGGGCGCTCGCCCTGCTCTGGCTCGCCGGTATCAATTTGCGGGTGACGCTGCTCGCCATCCCTCCTCTTATTCCCCTTATTCACCAGGACCTCGATTTGAGCGAAAAGGCTGTTGGCGCGCTCGCTGGTTTACCGGTTCTCATTTTTGGCGTCGGCGCCCTGTTCGGCGCCCTGCTGCTGGCGCGCACCGGTGTTATCCGGGCGCTCATTACCGGTCTTGCGATCGCAGGGCTTGCCGGCGCGCTGCGCGGCATCGGCCCCGATGTTTCCGTGCTGTTCACGATGACGGCGCTTATGGGACTCGGCATCGCCATTATGCAACCCGCCATGCCGACGCTGGTCGCTCACTGGTTCTCCAGCCACACAGGCTTCGCAACGGCTGCATATGTCAATGGGCTGCTGGTTGGTGAGATCATTGGCGCGGCAGCATCCACCGCTGTTGCCTCGCAGCTCGGCGGCTGGGGCAGTGCGCTGGCCTTCTGGTCGCTGCTGCTGCTCGTCAACATCCTCGCTCTTCCATGGGCGCTTCGTGCCGGGCGCGTCACCCGGCCAGGGCTGAAAGGTGGAGATGTACCGGAGCGCTGGTGGCCCGATTGGGGCAACAGACAAATGCTATTATGCGGCTGCATCCTGGGCTGTGCCGCATCGCTCTATTTCACGTCCAACGCCTTTCTTCC
>CAYOEI010000096.1:0-4198 GCA_964402825.1 uncultured Hyphomicrobiaceae bacterium | reverse complement strand
TGTTCGCGCTTCGCATACCAATCAGTCCGGGCGCACAACGCCCGTTTGTTCAGTGATCAATCCATAATGCTCAATGCGGCGATGTCGATCGAAGTCGAAGATGGTTTCTTTCATGAAATTGCACTCGTCGAGGTCGCAATCGGCGGTAATGAGCTCATCATCAGTGGTTTTGGCGCGTGCAACGATCACTCCTGAAGGATTGATGATGCTTGAACCACCCAGAAGCCCATGTCCATCCTCGACGCCGGCCTTGGCGATCGAGACTACCCAGGTTCCGTTCTGATAGGCGCCAGATTGGACGGACAGATCATTATGGAAGGTTCTCAGGTCCTCGGGCTCATCTCCATGCTGCGAGTTGGTGGTTGGCGTGTTGTATCCAAGCAGCACCATCTCAACTCCCTGTAATCCCATCACCCGGTATGTTTCGGGCCAACGCCGGTCATTACAGATACACATGCCGAATATTCCGCCCATGTACCGCCAAACCTGAAAGCCGGTATTACCGACTTCAAAATATTTCTTCTCCAGATGTTGAAAAGCGCGTTCGGGATCAAACTCCCCATGACCCGGCAAATGCGTCTTGCGATATTTGCCAATGATCGTGCCGCGCTCATCGACCAGAATGGATGTGTTGAAGCGGTGGTTTACTCCGTCCTCTTCTATGCTTTCGGCATAGCCGAACGAGAAGCCAATACCATGTTCCCGCGCACGAACGAACAGTGGTTTGCACGCTTCATTGGGCATTTCTGTTTCAAAATAACTATCAATTTCCTGCGGATCATCCATGTCCCAGCGAGGAAAGAAAGTCGTTAAAGCCAACTCCGGAAAGACGACGAGCCGGCATTCGCTTTTCTTGGCCTGATCAAGCAGATTGATCATGCGATCAACTGCGACTTTCCGGTCGTCAGATCTTTGCAGCGGTCCCAATTGGGCGCCGCCCACACGAATAATTCTGGGCATTAAACACCCCTCCACGAACCAAGAAATCTATTTTTCAGTCTACATTTAAAGACGGTTTCTTCTCAATCAAACGAAACAAACCTACAATGTCGAATTAAATTTCACGCCATCTATATTTATGCAAGTTATAGCTGATGAACATACGTCAACTGGAAATATTCAGAGCGGTTATGCAGGGCGGGACGACTAAAAACGCAGCCCATCTGCTGATGATTTCGCAGCCCGCTGTGAGCAATATGATACGTCAATTTAGTTGTTGACGACGGACAAAGTGCAGGAGGCCGCCAGCAATCCGGCTTCAGCCAGCGACTTACGATTACCTGACGACAGCATCACGATGAGGCGCATCACTTGGTATGAAATATCGTAATTGACTCCAACCACATATTTATTCAGCAATATGCTGACGCGAGTATCGGTTGGGTTCAGATGGACTCAATTCAGCGAGTGCGCCCTTCCTTGGGCGATAGATCTCCACTTTCAGCGGATAACACTGGGCCGCGTCGCTCGAATGATCGCTACTGCAATCGCCTCCAGGACATGTTGAAAGCGCGGCAAGCAAGTCGATTTCGGCAAAAAACTCAATGAAGTCTCCAGGTCTGACCGGACTGGCCTTCATGAAGTATTTGTGATCCTCGCGCGTAAAGCCGGTACACATAAAAACATTCAGAACATCGTGTATGTGAGTTTCCGCATCCCTGAGCGTCATGTTTTTATAAGTTGCGAGCGCGCGTGTCAGATTTGAGTGGCAGCAATAGTGATACTCGGTGTCATTCAACAACAAATTCGTGTAGGG
The DNA here is from genome assembly GCA_964402825.1 of uncultured Hyphomicrobiaceae bacterium. Classification (GTDB taxonomy): domain Bacteria; phylum Pseudomonadota; class Alphaproteobacteria; order Rhizobiales; family Methyloligellaceae; genus UBA2767. Next base: position 2,442 of record CAYOEI010000096.1, on the reverse strand, counting down.
GTCGCACCTGGTTCCGATCACATCATGAATTCCGGCTCCATCCTGGTCCCAGCCATACCAGTCAAGTGTATCATGTGTTATCGTAGCCAGCGGACGTAAGTAGGGTAAAGAGCTCCATAATATATCACCCGTGCTAACGTGTGTGGCGTGCAATGCGCGGGTTTTTCCGCTAAAAAACCGCTCCGATAAATTATTGGCATTCCAGAGATTGAGGTCTCCAACCTGCGGTCCTTCAATACTTGTGATTGTGAAAAAATCTCCTTCCGTAACTTCAAATGCCTTGGCATCTCTTGGCGGGATGACAATCTCATCGACCTTTGTTGCGCCGTGCCTGACACCTTCATAGAAGGGTGCATCAAATTGCGGCAGCTGACCGGAGGGATAGCAAACCACTGGCGGGGAGCGCCGGCGTTCTTTTGCGTCAGTGGGTGCTTTGGTTTGGCGCGGTTTATTCATGTAAATTGTTCGCAAATCACCGGTAGTTTGGGAGCCAATTCTCATGCTTTCTGCGATGCAGTGCAGCTCTATAGCTCGTTATCGTTTTTTCATCATAACCTGCTTCGCATTCGTTGGTTTTTCAGGATTTGCGCAGGGCATTGGCGGCGTTCTGTATGCGTCTGCCGGCCTCTTCCAGGTCTTTCATTGAGGTCGCAAATGAAACGCGGAAATGGTTTGCAAAGCCATAAGCGCCACCGTGGACCAGCGCCACGCCATGATCGTCCATAAAGTGCATCACCAGATCCTGGTCATTCTCGATACGCTTTCCTTGCGGGGTGGTCATGCCGATGAGGCCTGAGCAATCGGAGAAGGCGTAAAAGGCCCCTTCAGGGGATCGGCAGCTTATGCCCGTCGTCTGGTTCAGCATCGAGACGATGAGGTCGCGCCGGTCCTGATAAGCGTTGCGGCACATCTCGACAAAATCCTGTGGTCCGGTCAGGGCGGCAACCGCTGCCGCCTGGCCAATGGATGATGCACCCGATGTGGTTTGCATTTGCATCTTCAGCATTTGAGAAATCAGTTCTTTGGGTCCTCCGGCATAGCCAATACGAAAGCCAGTCATGGCGTAAGTCTTGGACACTCCATTCACGGTGAGTGTCCGCTCCTTCAGGTCCGGGGCAACAGCCGCGATGGTAGCCGCCTTGCGGCCATCGAACACGATATGTTCGTAAATGTCGTCGGTGAGAATCCAGACTTGGGGGTGTGCGCGAAGTACTTCAGCCAATGATTCCAGATCACCGGTTGTATAGACTGCGCCGCTGGGATTGGATGGCGAGTTCATCAATAGCCAACGCGTGTTGGGGGTGATTGCTTCTTCCAAGGCTTCAGCGGATATCTTGAACCCGGTGTCGGAGCCGCAGTGCACGATTTTGGTGGAACCATTAGCCAGCCGGACGATCTGTTCATATGCGATCCAGTAAGGCGCAGGCACGATAACTTCATCGCCTTTCTGGACGCCCGCCATCACGGCGTTGAAGATTACCTGTTTGGCGCCGGTTGAAACGATAATCTCATCAAGATCGTAGCTGAGACCATTTTGGCTTAAAAACTTTTCCTGTATGGCCGATTTCAACTCTGCGGTACCCGATATGGTGGTGTATTTGGTTTGCCCGTCGAGCATGGCCTTGTGCGCAGCTTCGATAATATGAGCTGGTGTCTGGAAGTCCGGTTCGCCCGAACTCAGTGCAAGTATATTATGCCCCTCGGCGCGCAACTCACGCGCGCGCTGGGAAGCCATTGCACTTGGCGATGGACTGATCCGACCCACTCGGTCAGATGATTTCAAAGTTGTCATTATTATCTCTCCGCTCGATCTTTTGTCAGAGCGCACAACCACCGTGAGGCGCTACTTTTTACGCTCTTTACGCCTTGACTCGAAGATAGGCTACATGATTTTGTACTGGTATGGCAGTGGTATCTCGGTTAGAGCGTGAACGCGCATATGACAACCTGATCCGGCTTATTCTCGGCGGAAGCTTCAGCCCGGGACAGCCGCTTTCAGAGCGCAGCCTGTCGGAAAAACTGGGTATCGGCCGCACACCGGTGCGCGAGGCGCTCAGAGATCTGGAGCGAAACGGTCTTGTCGAAGTTTTGCCGGCGCGCGGGACATTCGTGAAGACGCCGTCTCTGACTGACCTTCGGGAAATTTATGAAATCCGCTACGCCCTGGAAGGGATGGCGGCCTTTGCCGCAGCCAAGCGCGGCATCACGCCTGAACTTCTCGAATACAAAAAGAAATTTGAAAAACTGGCGCGAAATCCCGAAACCACCAGTGCAGCCGAAATTGACGAGCTGGGCACCCAATTTCATTTGAAAATTATAGAGGCCACCGGCAACAAAATCCTCTTGAAGTTGTTCAAGCAATTTCGGCTGCCGTTTCTCCTTGAGGGTGGTCTTGTCAGCGCCTCGCGCGTTACCGTCGTTCAGCAACTTGTCGATGAGCAT
>CAYOEI010000095.1:0-2524 GCA_964402825.1 uncultured Hyphomicrobiaceae bacterium | reverse complement strand
CGAGGTAGAGTTTGCATATCCGGATGGAAACACTCGCACCGTCGTCGCCATTAGATTCCCCATCACTTCTGCCACTGGCTCAGTCCTAGGCATCGGTCATATCAATCATGACATTTCCGAGCGCAAGGAAGCGGAGGAGGCGCTCCGCACAGCCAAGGAGCAGGCCGAGATCGCGTTTGCCGATCTGAAACAGACACAAGGACAGCTTGTCCAATCCCAGAAGATGGCGTCCCTTGGCAAACTCACAGCCGGCATCGCGCATGAGATCAAGAATCCGCTCAATTTCGTCAATAACTTTGCGGAGACATCTGTTGAGCTGGTCGAGGAGTTGAAGGAAGAGATCGATGCCGTCCGCGGTCAGTTAAATGACGATGCACGGGAGAATGTAGATGATCTGTTCGAGACGATCATTGGAGATCTTGGAAAGATCAACGAACATGGGCGCCGCGCTGACAGTATCGTTAAATCAATGCTTCTACATGCCAGGGGCGACAGCTCAGAAAGAATTGAAACTCCCATAAATCCGTTGGTCTCCGAAGCGCTGAAGCTTGCCTATCATGGAGAACGCGCCAGGGATAAATCGTTCCAGGTCACGCTGGAGGAACAATTTGAGGAGACCGCCGGTGCTGCTCAGGTCATGCCTCAGGAAATCACCCGGGTGTTGGTGAACCTGCTTGGCAATTCCTTTTACGCGGTAAATAAGCGCGCACAAGCAGAGGGAAACAAGAACTATCAGCCAACGGTCACCCTCTCCACCTCCGGGAGTGGCGATAGCATAGAAATAAGGGTGCGCGACAACGGTACGGGCATTCCAAAAAATGTTCAGGAGAAGCTTTTTGAACCATTTTTCACGACCAAGCCTCCTGGAGAGGGAACGGGCCTTGGTCTCTCCATGAGTTTCGACATCATCGTTCAACAACACGGGGGTCTAATGTCTGTGGACAGCAAAACTGGTGAATACACGGAATTCATTATAGTCTTGCCGCGTCATTCCTGAGATGGATTTGTTTTGAAGCACTCTATTGGTGAAACGCAATGAGCATTTCCATTCTGGTTGTGGACGATGAAACCGACGTGGCCGTGCTGTTCAAGCGCAAATTCCGCCGCGAGTTGCGAAACGCGGATTATGTTATGCACTTCGCCTACTCTGGTGAGGAAGCCATCAACATGCTGGACGCGGAGATAGAACCCAAAGTCATGCTCGTCCTCTCCGATATCAATATGCCCGGAATGAGCGGGATAGAACTTCTCACAGACACCAAGAAGCGATGGCCGGATCTGCCGGTCGCGATGATCACAGCCTATGGTGATCCGGAAAGCAGGCAAAAAGCGTATGATGCCGGGGCGGCGGATTTCCTGACGAAACCGATAGACTTTGTCGAACTCAAAGACAAGATCGCTGGTCTGCTGCAAGAGACCGGGGATTGAGAAATGGTGACTAAGATCCTCATTGTCGATGATGAACTCGATCTCCAGGAGCTGATCAGGCGCAAGTTCCGCCGTGAGATCCGCCATGGCGAATTCGTCTTTGAATTTGCGAATGACGGAGTGGAGGGCCTCGAAATGATCAAAGCGGACAGCAAAATCGACCTCGTTATCAGTGATATCAATATGCCGCGGATGGATGGCCTGAAATTGCTTGAGCATCTCACCGAATATGAGGACCGCCTGAAGACCATTGTCATCTCGGCCTATGGCGATATGGACAATATTCGTTCGGCCATGAATCGCGGCGCATTCGACTTCGTCACCAAGCCGATTGATTTCCAGGACCTGACCATCACGATCAAGAAGAGTCTTGACCAGCTCGATATCCTCAAGGAGGCGTTCGAAGCCAGACTCGAAGCGGAGAACGCGCGCTCCAATCTGGCGCGTTATGTCTCTCCCCAGCTGGTCGATATGCTGGCGGCGAAAGATGAACCTTTCGGTCCCCCGCGTGAGCAATCGGTAGGTGTCCTGTTCGCGGATATTCGCGGCTTCACAACGTTCTCGGAAAAAATGAAGCCAGCGCAGGTAATGGAACTTCTTAGAACCTTTCACTCCCGCATGGATGCCGTTGTCTTCGAGCATGCGGGAACGCTGGACGATCACATTGGAGATGCCATTTTTGCGACCTTCGGCGTACCCGAGACCGGGCCTAAGGACGCTTCAAACACACTGGCATGTGCGCGCGGGATGCTTAAAGAAATCGACAAATGGAACAAGGAGCGCGCAAGCGCAAAGCAGGATCCGATATCATTAGGGATCGGTATCCATTACGGAGCAGCTGTTTTGGGCGATATCGGATCAGAGCGGTCGATGGATTTCACTGTGATCGGCGATTCGGTCAATATAGCTGCGCGCCTGGAACGCCTGACGCGAGAACTTGATACCGATCTCGTTGTCGGCAAGGCACTTGTTGAACAAATTCGCCAGGAGGCCGACGGGGAGGAAAAAAACCTTCTTGATGGTTTGATAGAAAGCGGTGAGCATGAGGTTCGCGGACGCAAGGGAAAGGTCTCGATCTTTATACTTTGATAGAAAA
>CAYOEI010000094.1:0-10103 GCA_964402825.1 uncultured Hyphomicrobiaceae bacterium | reverse complement strand
GCAATCTGGCCAAGGAGATTGCGTCCATCGATACGCTGGATGCCTTCATGAAGCAATTCCGCGCCAGCTATAGACGCTCGACGGTCAAGCCGGAAAAGCGCGCCGGTCAGAGTGATGCCGCTACTGGCAGCTCAGGCTAGGGCATTTAAGGCTGTTGGCGGAATTGCTCCATCGGCTGGAAATGTGAGCCTAAAAAATATGGAAGACTCAATAGTTGCGTTTCTTGTTATCTCGGTGATCCGAAGATGGCCGTGTTCTTTGCAAGCCTGTTACCGCAGTTCGTGCCGCAGGATACCCCCGCAATTCTGGCCTTACCCGGTTTGATTTTTTGCACGATGACGTTCGTTTGGCTCACTGCATACGCCGTATTCGTCGTCAGGGCCGGCAACTTTCTCCGCAGACCAATCATCCGCCGCTCATTAGAGGGCTTGACCGGATTGGCGCTGGCAGGACTGGGAGTGCGTATCGCATCCACCAGCAACTGATGCCATCAGCCATATAGCGATCGTCATCCGTTGCGATAGATATAGCTGTAGCCGTTGATTGCGGGCACGCCGCCAAGATGCGCATAGAGCACTTTCGATCCTTCAGGGAAATAGCCCTTGCGGACCAGATCGATCATGCCCTGCATGGATTTTCCCTCATAAACCGGGTCTGTCATCATCCCTTCAGTCCTGGCGGCAAGCCGGATGGCGTCATTAGTCTCTGCCGAGGGCACCCCATAAGCAGGGTAGGCGTAATCCTCAATCAGAATGAGGTCATCGCCGGTGATGTCGCGGCCTAATTCCACGAGATCCGCCGTTTTACGCGCGATCTCCAAAACCTGTGCACGGGTCTGGTCAGCCGTTCCGGACGCATCGATGCCGATGACCTTGTTTGCCCGGCCATCCTTGGCAAATCCGACCAGCATGCCCGCGTGGGTCGAGCCTGTAACCGTGCACACAATGATATAGTCGAACTTCAATCCAAGCTCCTCTTCCTGTGCCCGGACTTCCTCGGCGAAGCCGACATAACCCAGCCCGCCATATTTATGAACCGAGGCGCCGGCCGGAATGGCGTAGGGCTCTCCTCCCTTCGCCTTTACGTCCTCAAGCGCCCGCTCCCAGCTCTCCCGGATACCAATGTCGAAGCCTTCATCGACGAGATCAATCTGTGCGCCCAGCACGCGGCTCATGAGAATATTGCCAACGCGGTCATATACGGCGTCCTCGAAGGGCACCCAGCTTTCCTGCACCAGCCGGCATTTCATGCCTATCTTGGCGGCTACGGCCGCCACCTGGCGCGTATGGTTGGATTGGATGCCGCCAATTGTGACGAGCGTGTCAGCATTGGACGCTATGGCATCGGGCACGATGTATTCCAGCTTGCGCACCTTGTTGCCTCCAAAGGCAAGACCCGAGTTGCAGTCTTCACGTTTGGCATAGAGCTCGACATTGCCGCCAAGGTGTTTTGACAGCCGTTCCATTTTTTCAATCGGCGTTGGACCAAAGGTGAGCGGATATCGCTCGAATTTCTCCAGCATTTTAGGTCTCCAGCTTGGGTGTGAATTGAGGGAAGGATATCGTAAAATTTCCGGAATGTGCTTTCGAAATGATAGGAAATACATCTATAAACCCATCATATATTTCTGTATCTGCTATGAAAAATTTGGAAATAGGACTGAAAGATGAAAGAAACTTCCATAGCATTCGAGCTTGATCGAATTGATCGCCGAATTTTGCGCTTTCTTCAACAGGACGGACGCCTCTCCAACGCTGATATGGCCAAGAAGGTCAATGTCAGCCCGGCGACGTGTCACAGGCGCACCCGGCGATTGTTTGATGAAGGCTATGTTCGGGCAGTGCGCGCCGAGGTGGCGCCGCAACGCGTTGAGCGCGGAACCCTCGTCATGGTGGGTGTTGTGCTTGATCGCTCCACGCCCGAAAGCTTCAATTCATTTGAGGATGCAATTACTCAATTGCCGTTCATTCTCGACTGCCATCTCGTGGCAGGTGACTTCGATTATTTTCTGAAAATCAGAGTTCGCGATATCGCCGACTTCAAGCGTCTGCATGGAGATCAGCTTATCGCATTGCCGGGCGTTCGGCAGACACGGACGTTCTTCGTTATGAAAGAGGTGATCGATAACGCTCCTCTGGAGTTCTGAAGAGGGGGACGCCGCGGCCGATATAACTTAGTCAGCCGCCGCCGTAGCTCTGCACCAAACTCCCTGCAACCAGGTGCCAGCCATCCACCAGCACGAAGAATATCAGCTTGAACGGCAGTGAGATGATCACCGGCGGCAGCATCATCATGCCCATCGACATCAGGACCGACGCGATCACCATGTCGATGACAATGAAGGGAACGAACAGCAGAAAGCCGATTTCAAATGCGCGCTTGAGTTCTGAAATCATGAATGCGGGAATGAGCACGCGCAAGGATATGTCTTCAGGTGAGTCGGGGGCCGCTTCACCCGCCAGATCAACGAACAAACTGAGGTCTTTTTCGCGGACATGGGTGAGCATAAAGCCCTGGAAAGGTTTGATTGCCCGCTCAAAGGCCTCATTGAGTTCAATTTCCTCCGCGATGAGCGGTTTGATGCCGGCGTCGTAAGACTGCTGGAAAATAGGCCCCATGACGAAGGCGGTCAGGAACAGGGCCAGCGAGACAACCACGGTGTTGGGCGGCGATTGCTGGATGCCGATGGCTGTGCGGAGCAGCGAGAGCACAACCACAATCCGGGTGAATGAGGTGACCATCACCAGGATCGATGGCGCGAGCGAAAGGATCGTTACAAGGGCGATGATCTGAACGGCGCGTTCGGTAACGGCCGTGCCTTCTCCCAGGCCAATGGTGACGTTCTGGGCGTCCACGGGGACGGCCATCGCCAGCAAGGCAATGCAGCCCAGCAGGGCAGTGCGGATCGCACTGTAGAAAGCAACCCAGTAAGGCTGGTCAGTCTTCTTTTGAATCTTTTGGTTCTGGTACATGTTCGGGCGCTGCTGGCTCTGTCTCACGCGCGATAATGACCTGGCCGTCATCTTTGGGTTTATCGAATGTCGGTTCGATTTTTGGCGAACTGTGAATGCCGGATTCAATCAACACATCTACGGGGCCGCCGGTCATGATCAGATGCTCGACATCGTCGCGCCGCAGAAGAATTAATCTGCGCCTTCCATCGACGGATGCGGCTTCCACAACTGCCAGCCGCTTTTCGCGGCCGCGCAAAAATCCCGGAGCCTTTGAGTTGCCCCTGCTCGCCGGACCCTTTAGCAAGCGTGCGCCAATCAGGATCAATGCAATGACGAATATGAAGGCAACAATATAGTAGATGAGATTGTTCAAATCAGTTGGCATTAGCACTCACACAGTCCACCGCTTCGGCCTTGTCCTACGCGGCGTATGGTTAACGTCGGTAGGCAAAAAATGCCGCAATGGTCCCTAACAAATGGTTAATTTCCCCGCTTCACCAGGTCGATTCCCGGAAAAAAGCAAATACCAGACATTCGTATAGCGGTTCTTTAACGGCTTTTTAACCCTAAGAACGGCAATGTTTGCCTAGTTGAAGATCAATCAGTGCGGCGAACGTTAATCTTTTGCAGGAAAAGAATCATGGCGATATTCGATTTGCCCATTCTGGGAATGCTGAAAAACAAGATGCAATGGCATCAGGCACGCCAGGGCGTGCTGGCTCACAATGTGGCCAACGCCGACACGCCGAGATTCCAGCCCAGTGATCTGAAACCGATGAATACGAGACAGAGCGGCCGCACCATGGGGCTCGCGGCGGTATCAACAGCGCGCACCCACTCGGCCCATATCGGGGCATCGATGGGCATGCAAAAAACGGCTTTCGACAGCAAGACAGCCAAGGGGTGGGAGACCACGCCGGCAGGCAATTCAGTCGTTCTGGAAGAGCAGATGATCAAGGTGTCTGCAAACCAGTTCGATTTTCAAATGGCGTCGACACTCTATTCCCGCTCCCTGGGCCTCCTGAAGACGGCGATAGGGCGGAGCTGATGAGAGATACGATTAGAGCAGAGCAAGGGCAGGGTTGAACCATGGATCTGATGGCTTCAATGAAAATCGCGGCGGCCGGGCTGAAGGCGCAAAGCGGCCGCATGCGCGTGATTGCGGAAAATCTGGCGAATGCGAACTCCACGACCAAGAGCCCCAAAGAGGATCCGTATCGCCGGAAAATCTCGACATTTAAGCAGGAATTTAATCGTGCGCTGGGGGTCAATATGATCAAGACCGGCCGCATCAAACATGACATGAGTGATTTCGGAAAGCGTTACGAGCCGGGCCATCCGGCAGCTGACAAAAAAGGCTATGTGAAGCTGCCCAATGTGAATGCGCTGATCGAAGGCATGGACATGCGTGAAGCGCAGCGCAGCTATGAAGCAAACCTGAACGTAATCAGCGCCACGCGGCGGATGCTGGCGCGCACGCTCGATATTCTGCGCGCATAGGCACTTAACAGGAGAACTTGAACCATGGTGATGAATTCTGCGGCCGGTGCGGGGGCATATTCGGCAGTTGCAAATATTGCAGGTAAAGCGCTGGGCGAGGCTGGCGCCGCCAAATCCACGCAAGGCGGTATGGAGTTTGGAGACCTGGTCGAAAAGGTGCTCGCGAACGTCACTGAATCTGGAGCGGCAACCGAAATCCAGGCGGCGAAAATCGCCAATGGCAATGCGGATGTGCTCGATCTTGTTACGGCTGTGGCTGAAACCGAGCTCGCAGTCGAAACTCTTGTGACCGTGCGCGACCGCGTCATTTCGGCCTACCAGGATATTTTAAATATGCCGATTTAAGGCTTTGTATCGGGTCAACAAAACATTGGGGGACGGATTGCTATGAGTGGCGCTGAAATTCTGGATATTGCCCGTGACGGGATATGGACGCTGCTAAAAGTGTCCGGGCCGATGATGCTTGTCGGCCTGCTTGTCGGCGTTCTCATCGCGTTGTTTCAAGCGCTGACACAAATCCAGGAAATGACTCTGGTTTTCATTCCCAAGATCATCGCCATTTTCCTGACCATGCTCGTCACACTGCCGTTCATGGGATCGGCGCTTGCGGGGTTCATGAACCGGATCGCTGCCCATATTGTAGGCGGGTAACCGGTTTGGTCCGATGACCTTTACGCTTGATTTTCTTCCCCAGACAGCATTCGCGTTTATCCTGATATTCGCCCGTATCGGGTCCATATCAATGTCGCTGCCTGGTATCGGCGACAGAAGGGTGCCCTCGCGCATTCGTCTGGTGTTTGCATTGTCAATGAGTCTCATCCTCTACCCGATTGTCATAAAATATTTTTCGAGCTTTCCAACGTCGCTGATCGGGATGATGGCAGCCATTATCAGTGAGGTGCTGGTTGGTATCGCAATCGGCTTTTCGGTCCGGCTCATCATCAGCGCCATAGAGCTGGTGGGCACGGCAATCGCATTCCAGACGGGGCTGGCATTCGCCCAGAGCGTCGATCCGGCAAATGGCATTCAAAGCTCCATGTTCGGATCATTTCTCTCGGTGCTCACAGTCACCATGATTTTCACCACCGATATGCACCACATGTTGCTGTCGGCGATGCATGACAGCTATCTGCTATTCAAACCCGGGAACGTATTGCCTCTGGGTGACCTGGCGCAAAACGCCATCCAAACAATGTCTGCCGGGTTTCGGATTGCCATCCAGCTTTCCGGGCCGTTCCTGGCCTTCGGCCTGGTGTTTTATCTTGGGGTCGGCGTTCTCTCCCGCTTGATTCCCCAGGTGCAGGTGTTTTTCCTCGCCATGCCCCTCAACATCGCGCTGGGCATGGTTCTGTTCATGTTGCTGCTTAGCACGATCGTGTACTGGTTCCTCGATTATTTCGGCGAGGCCCTCGCGCCCTATCTCGCATAGGGGCTAGTGGGAAACCAGCATGGCCGATAAACCCGAAGAACATGAAAAAACAGAAGAACCGAGTGAAAAGAAACTCGAGGATGCCCATAAAAAGGGCGATGTCGCCAAGAGCCAGGAAGTCAACAGCTGGTTCATTATGGTCGGAGCAACGATTGTTCTGATGATCTTCGCCAAGGACATGGCGTCGACACTGGCCCGCTCGCTCAAGGTCATCCTGTCCCAGGCCCATGATATCCCGATAACGGGAGAGGCGCTTGTCGCTAACTTTCAAACCCTCGGCATTGTTATTCTGGGGGCTTTGACGGCCCCCTTCATCATATTCGCGGTTGCGGGCCTTGCCGGAAATCTTGTTCAGCACCGGCCATTATTTTCGTTCGAACCGATTACCCCCAAACTTTCCAAGATTTCACCGCTGGCCGGGTTCAAGCGGCTTTTTTCAAAAACCAGCCTCGTCAACTTCACCAAGAGTCTCTCCAAGCTGGTCCTTGTTTCGAGCGTGATCGTCGTCATCGTCTGGCCCAACAAGGACAAGCTGGACACAATTGTTGGCCTCGACCCGGCAAAGCTGATGGACCTGATACACAGCATTGCATCCCAGATCATGATCGGCGTGGTGGCGATCCTGTCAATCATCGCCGCGATCGATTTTGCCTGGCAAAAGCACATCTGGTGGGAAAAGCAGCGCATGACGATCAAGGAAGTTCGTGATGAGCACAAGCAAATGGAAGGCGACCCGCAGGTGCGCGCCAAACTGCGCCAGATTCGCGTTGAGCGTGGCCGCAAGCGCATGATGCAGAATGTGCCGCGCGCAGCAGTCGTCATCACAAACCCGACCCATTACTCGATTGCGCTGGAATATGAAAAGGGGATGGATGCCCCTGTTTGCGTCGCCAAGGGCATTGATAACATCGCCTTCAAGATCCGTCAGGTTGCCGAAGAGAACGGAATACCGATTGTCGAAAACCCGCCGCTTGCAAGGACATTGCATGCTACCGTTGAGGTTGATGAAGCGATTCCGGAAGAGCACTACAAGGCGGTTGCCGAGATCATTGGATATATTATGGGCCTGAGAGGCCGGGCCGGGGCGAATGGGCGCCGTTAAGGAAATCGCCAATAGAGTTGATTATTTTTCTGTGCACCTGTCAGGAGAGAATCGGCTAATTTGAAGCAATGAGCGACATCAACGCGCCTTTACCTTACGCAGAACCGGCCGAGGACACATCGAGCCACGAGGGTGGTATCGGTCTCCTGGTTCTTCTTGCCATCGGACTCGCAATCGCGGCCATCGCGCTTGCCATGGTGAACCGTGACGAGGCGGAGCCATTTGTCCTCGCCGTTCTTGGCGGGCTGTCGGTGGTGGGTGTATTTGCTCTGTTCGCGGGTGCGGTTGGGATTTTGCGCTTTGGTGATCGCAGGGTCCGCAATGACATCACCAAGTCGCTCGTTGATAATCTGCCGCAAGGGGCTTTGGTCACCACGTCCCGGGGCAAGATCATTTATGCCAATGATGCCTACAGCCGGATTATCGATGCCGGGGAGGGGGAGCCGGTCATCTCCATCGACCGGGCTCTGGCAGGCAATGCGCATGTTTCGGAACAGATATTCAGATTGACCCGCGCCGCGCGCAGGGGCGGTTCCTGGGAAGAGGAATTTGCCCTTTATCCCGATGCCCAACCGGGAGACAAGGAGAGCGGGCCGGCCCAATGGCTGCGTGTTTCCGTGCGGCAGATACCCGCCCGGCCAGGCAAGCGGATGGGCGGTGTGCATACGCTCTGGCTGGTCTCGGACATTACCAGAGAGCGCAAGAATCAGGACGGCGCTTTCGAAAGCCTGCAGCAGATGATTGGCTATCTCGATGGCGCGCCGGCCGGGTTCATCACAGCCAGCCAGTCTGGAAAGATCACATATATGAATGCCACCATGGCCCGGTGGTTACGCGGGGATTTGTCGGAGGTTGCCGATGGAAAACTGCAATTAAGCGATATTATATTCGGCGACTCCAGTGACATTCTGACAAAGCCGGTTGAGGGATCGGAACAGCGCTCCAAGCGCGAGATGGATCTCGATCTGGTTCGCAGGGACGGCACCAGCTTCTCCGCCCGTATTTTGCACCGCCCTCCGGTCAAATCAGATGGCACAAGCGGCCTGTCCCACTTGATCGTACTCGATACCCTGCCGGCGGCGCGGAGCGATTCCGATGCGCCGGTCACCAAGGCGCAATTCCTGCGGCTTTTCCAGTCAACTCCCATTGCGGTCGCCACGGTGGATGACAAGGGACACATTGGAGAAACAAACCGGGCCTTTTCACGCATGTTCGCCCACGCCGGGGAGCACTTTGACCCCGGCCAGAGCGCGCTGATAAACCTCGTGGCCGATGACGAGCAGATCGAGGTGCGCAAGGCTCTGGATGCCGCCCGCTCGGGCCAGATGAATATCGAGCCTGTCGATCTGTTGTTTGGCGAGAATGACACGCGCAGCGGCCGGTTCTATTTCAGCTCAACCCCGGCCGTGGATGGCGAGTCCCCGGCTGTCATCGTTCACGCCATCGATACAACCGAGCAGCGCGCGCTTGAGTTGCAGTTCGCGCAAAGCCAGAAGATGCAGGCGGTGGGTCAGCTTGCGGGCGGAATTGCCCATGATTTCAACAATGTGCTGACGGCAATTATCGGTTTTTCTGATCTCCTGCTGGCCAATCACCGCCCCACGGACCCTGCCTTCCAGGACATCATGAACATCAAGCAGAATGCCAACAGGGCGGCGGGTCTTGTACGTCAACTGCTGGCTTTCTCGCGGCAGCAACGGTTGCAGCCGCAGGTGCTTTCGTTGAGCGATGTGTTGTCCGATCTGACAATATTGCTGGGGCGGCTGCTGGGTGAAAAAACCAAACTCAAGCTCCGGCACGGGCGGGATTTGTGGCTGGTGAAGGCGGATCTGCATCAGTTTGAGCAGGTCATCATCAATCTTGCCGTGAACGGACGCGATGCCATGCCTGATGGCGGCACGCTCACCATACGCACTGCAAATGTGACAGAGAAGAAATCAAAGCAGCTCGGTCACAAGGGCATGCAATCCGGCGAATATGTCCTGTGCGAGGTTATTGATACGGGCACCGGCATGGCGCCCGAAATCATGGAGAAAATTTTCGAACCGTTCTTCACCACCAAGGAAGTGGGCAAGGGTACCGGTCTTGGGCTTTCTACCGTCTATGGCATCGTCAAGCAGACCGGCGGTTATATTTACCCGCAATCAGAAGGCTCAGGGCAGGGCACCGCATTCCTGATTTATCTGCCGCGCCATATCGCGACGGAGATCGAAGGCACCCTCATTGAGGGAGAACTGGAAGAGCTGGAAGGGCCGGCCGCCAAGAGCACCAAAAAAGCGAAGAAAAAACGCGGCAAGGACCTCACAGGCTCGGGCACCATCCTCCTGGTGGAAGACGAAGAATCGGTCCGCTCATTCGCCGCCCGTGCGCTTGAAGGACGCGGATACAAGGTGCTGCAAGCCGGAACAGGCACCGAGGCGCTGGAAGTCATGGGCGGCCATGATGGAGATATCGATCTCGTCGTATCCGACGTCGTTATGCCTGAAATGGATGGCCCGACGCTGCTGACCCACCTGCGGGCGAGCTTGCCGGACATCAAGATCATCTTCATGTCCGGTTACGCCGAGGAGGCATTTAAGAACAATCTGGAAGACAATGAGAATTTCGGCTTCCTGGCCAAACCCTTCTCCCTGAAAGAGTTGGCCGCGAAGGTCAAAGACGCGCTGGAAGATTAGACGCACCCGCCCGCGCCAGAATCAGCTTCCGCCCTTTCATCAAAAATGGCATCGACGTTGTCACGCTGACCCGTGGGTCCTTTGAAGGTCGCCAGAATGCGCGCACCCTTCATGTCGCCCGGCAACACCCATGTGCGCCCGCCGCTGGAGGGCAAGGCGTCTAGATCGACATGGAAGGTGTAGTCACGGTCTTGCAGAAATTCCTCGAACTGCAATCCGATGGTGCGCCCGCCGTCTTGCGCCGGAAGAGTGCCAACGAGACGTACAGGTGATAGGGCATCGGGATAAAAGGGTGAGGCGCTTCCGACGCCGGGTCCCCCTTCATCGGTATCGAACACAAGATTTCCGGTTGAGGCTGCAAGATCGATTGCCAGCATCACCAGGGTCCAGCCCTTGGGCGAGCGATTCTTGATGATGAAATAATCCGGGTTATCGTCGGTATA
>CAYOEI010000093.1:0-4000 GCA_964402825.1 uncultured Hyphomicrobiaceae bacterium | reverse complement strand
GTCTCTCCAGACATCGATACGGTTATGTATACCCTTGCCGGTCTGGCCAACCTTGAGACGGGCTGGGGCCGCGCCGATGAAAGCTGGAATTTTATGGATACGCTCGGCGGGATCGGCGGCGAAACATGGTTCAGCCTTGGCGACAGGGACCTGGCGCTCCATGTCGAGCGCACCCGCCGTCTGCGCGCCGGCGAAAGCCTGGGTGCGATCACCGCTCATTTTAGCCGCAGCTTCGGACTGAAGATGCGTGTTCTCCCCATGAGCAATGACCGCGTCCGCACGCTTATTGATACAGACGCAGGCTTGCTTCCTTTCCAGAACTATTTTGTGGAGCGCCAATGCGCACCGGCTGTGAAATCGGTGACGTTTGATGGTGCTCAAACCGCCAGCGTTCAACCCGGCCTTGAGACAGCGCTGAAACAGGCGGACCTGCGCGCGGTCGTCATCTGCCCGTCGAACCCGTATCTCAGCATCGATCCCATCCTCGCGGTTGCCGGTATGCGCGACCTTTTGCGAGAAACCTCTGCACCGGTCATCATCGTTTCACCCGTCGTTGGCGGCACTGCCGTCAAGGGACCGATGGCCAAGATCATGGGCGAATTGGGGCTAGAGGTAACCCACGCCGCAATCGCCTCTCATTATGCGGGTCTGGTGGATGGGTTGATGATCGACTGCCCTGACGATGGAATCGCGGGCGGTGTTGCGATTACGGTTGAAAACACCCTGATGAGAACACTGGATGACAGGATTACGCTGGCGTACTGCGTGCTGGAGTTTGCCGATCGGCTGGCCTTGAGCCGGAACATTTCGCGGGAGCGCATCGCATGATTATCGCTATTGTCCCTATGAAACCCTTCAACCTCGCCAAGCGGCGCTTGTCCGGCATATTGCCTGACTCCAAGCGGCGTGAACTTGTCCGCGCCATGTTCTGTGATGTCCTCACCGCCCTTAACAATTGTGAACATGTCACGCACACCTATGTGGTGACCGCCGACAAGAACGTGGCGGCGCTGGCCGCGAGTTATGGCGCGGGACATATCGTTGAGGCCAAACCAGCGGGGCTGAACCAAGCTGTGGCCATGGCGGTTGAACATCTTGAGGAGAGCGGTGCGGATACAATGCTGGTCTTGCCCGGCGACGTGCCGTTCGTCACATCTGCTGAGATCAGTGAACTGATCCTCCGTGCGCAACCTGGGAGCGTGGCTGTTGTCCCGGCATATGACGGTGAAGGCACGAACGCCCTGATGGTCTCCCCGCCCGGCGTGCTTGCCCCTGTCTTTGGAGAAAGTAGTTTTTCGCGTCATCTTGAAGCGGCGCGTGCTGCCGGTCTTGCGGGCGGCGCTTGCCATATTGAAGGACTTGGCAGGGATATCGATGACGCCGAAGACCTTGATTTTTTAAGAGGTAAAATGGCTGGCTGCCCCGAATACAGTTTCCTGCGCGATACGCTCAGGGGCGCGTGTTCCGGGGCAGGGAAAAATTACAAAGCAGTGGCACGGATGAAACCGCAAAGCGCCATACGCGCGGCCGCCTCAGGCAAGACCCTTACACGCGACGAGGCGATCTCTCTTGCGGATTGTGAGGATAATACGCATCTCTGCGCAGTGGCTGAAGACCTAACCCTTGCCGGTCACGGCGAACGTATCAGCTTCTCGAAAAAAGTTTTTATCCCGCTCACCAAGCTGTGCCGGGATGTCTGCCATTATTGTACGTTCGCGCAGACGCCGAAGGCTGGCGAGGGTGCCTATCTTTCACTTGACGAAGTGGTGTCGATTGCCCAGGCCGGGCGCGACGCCGGGTGCAAGGAGGCTCTCTTCACCCTTGGCGACAAGCCGGAATTGCGCTACCGCAAGGCGCGCGAGGCGCTCGAAGGGCTCGGGCATGACAGCACCCTCTCCTACCTAGAAGAAGCTGCCAAGAAGGTTCTCCGCGAAACCAAACTGCTGCCTCATCTCAATCCGGGGATCATGGACCGGGACTGGCTTGAGAAGTTGCGCGAGGTTTCCGTATCCCAGGGCATCATGCTGGAATCCACCTCCCGCCGTCTCATGGCGCGCGGAATGCCGCATCACGGCTCGCCGGACAAGGACCCCGAGGTCAGGGTAACGACACTGGCAGCCGCCGGAGACACAGCGATACCGTTCACCACCGGCCTCCTCATCGGTCTTGGCGAAACGCGCCTCGAGCGCATCGAAGCGTTGTTCGCCATCCGCGAGATGCATGCGCAATCCGGGCATATCCAGGAAATCATCATCCAGAATTTCCGCGCCAAACCAGACACGCGGATGGCCCATGCGCCAGAGCCCACTCTTGAAGAGCACATCTGGACCATTGCCGCCGCCAGGCTCATTTTCGGTCCTGAAATGAATATCCAGGCGCCGCCTAATCTACGGCCCGGTGCGCTGGAACAGCTTGTTCGCGCAGGCATCAACGATTGGGGCGGCGTGTCGCCCGTAACCCCCGATCACGTTAATCCCGAAGCCCCCTGGCCTCATTTGGACCGGCTGGCCGGGGCGAGTGCGCAAGCGGGGCGCGTTCTCGTAGAGCGGTTGGCGATCTATCCAGAATTCGTCTGTGATGCCGACAGGTGGGTATCGAAGGGGCTGCGTCCGGCTTTGCTCCGTCATTCCGACACCGGTGGATATGCGCGCGAAGATAACTGGTTCGCTGGCGCTGAGGCTCCTCCACCAGCTGAACCGCTATATAGGACAAACCTCAATATCCGCTATGGCGCACTCTCAAAGGCGCTTGATAATGTGAGCGCAGGCCGGCTGGATGAACAGGCCATTGAAACATTGTTTTCCGCCCGCGGTGAGGCGTTTGGTGATGTCATCACCGCAGCCGATGAGCGCCGACAGCAACGAAACGGCAATACGCTAATCTACGTCGTCAATCGCAATATCAACTATACAAATCTCTGCACATATGGCTGCGGCTTCTGCGCTTTTTCCAAGGGCCGCGTTTCGCTCGGCCATCGCGATCGCCCTTACGATTTGCCGCTGGAAGAGATTGCACGCCGCGCCGTTGAAGCCTGGGACCGGGGGGCGAGCGAAGTGTGTCTGCAGGGCGGTATTGGCCCGCGCTACACCGGCCATACGTACCACGCCATCCTGTCTGCGGTGAAAGAGGCATCTCCTGAAATCCATGTCCATGCATTTTCACCTCTTGAGATATGGCACGGCGCCCACACGCTGGACTTGCCGCTGCAAGAGTATCTCGCAACTCTGCGCGACGCTGGTCTCGCCAGCTTGCCCGGCACCGCTGCCGAAATTCTCGACGATGAAGTGCGCGCAGAATTGTGTGCAGACAAAATAAACACCGCGCAATGGCTTGAGGTGATGGAAGCCGCGCACGCGGTGGGGCTGCGCAGTACGGCAACCATCATGTTCGGGCATGTCGACCGCGCGGTTCACTGGGCGAGGCACTTGCTGCGTGTGCGCGCACTGCAGGAGAAGACCGGCGGGTTCACCGAATTCGTTCCCCTGGCGTTCGTGCATATGGAGGCGCCGATTTATCTCAAGGGTCAATCTCGGCGCGGGCCAACCTGGCGAGAGGGCGTGTTGATGCACGCCGTAGCGCGGCTGGTTCTCGATCCCGTCATCACCAATATCCAGGTTTCATGGGTGAAGATGGGGGCCGAGGGCGCGGCCCGGTGCCTTTCCGCGGGCGCCAACGATTTTGGCGGATCACTGATGAACGAGTCGATTACACGTGCCGCTGGTGCCGTCCATGGCCAGGAAATGAGCCCGGATAGAATTGAGGAGATCATTCGTGCGGCCGGACGTATCCCGGCACAGCGCACCACTCATTATGGCTCTGCGGCCGGCAGGGAATCTGTTCGCCAGGACCCCGATGATATTCTGCCGATTTCCCTGCGCCTCGTTGCTGCTGAATAAAAGTAATGAACCCACATCCCCCGACGTCACGCTGTCAACCGTCAAGGGGATGGAGGTACGGGAGGAAACACTTATAAAGCTTTGAGCTTTGGCATGATCTCGTT
>CAYOEI010000092.1:0-2980 GCA_964402825.1 uncultured Hyphomicrobiaceae bacterium | reverse complement strand
GGTCTTGTGGAAAAGGCCAAGCGCAAAAGGGCGTGACGCCCTGAGCAGGACTGGCTTCTCGCAAGGCGCTCTCTCTCGCCTGTTGTTTCAAGCGATCAGCGTTCGGCCTTCGATGTCCGCTTTGGGTCATAAGCGGACATTTGAGCGTTCGTCACGGATGTCCGCTTTACCCCCAAAAGCGGACATGCGCCCAGCCGTCAGAAATGTCCGCTAAGTGCCAAAAGCGGACATCTGTCGCACTCGTCAAAACCAATTGCGATGACATCACGGAGCCGCTGCGGGCAAGTGACCGCCCCCCATCTTCCATCCCGCCGACTCAGGCGGTATAGGGCTGCCGACAACGCTCCCGCTGCGGCGCGTCCCGCGAACCTTGTCGCCCCAGCCCCTAAGAGACCGCTTGTATGGCTTAAAGCCCGACCGTTAAGGATTCTGGGCTAGCCCTGACCTTCGACGACGTCCTGCTCGTGCTCGCCGCCTCGTCCCTCATGCCCGGCAAGGCCGACGTCTCCACGCGCATTATCTGGGAAATACATCGACGATGAAATTTTTCGGCCGCCGGCGAAGGAATACAAATGAAGCCAGGACTGCCAATGTAACGGGCCGGCCGGTCTTGGACTGACGTACGCGCCCATAAGAAGCCAGACGGTCAATAAGTTCCTTGGTTGTGACGAATGTCTGCAAACGAGCGCCGAGAACTCCTATTTTGCGGCGAGTTGCACGATAAAGGATCGCTGGATGCAGCGATAGGTTGATAGGTGCGCTGTGTTTGCGCAAAAACGCAACAAGCTCTTCGCCAACCTTAAACTCGTGGCCCTCCACGTCCATTTTCACGACGACCTTCTTCGTTCGGTCTGCAATAGCGGCGCTAATATCGTCGAACGTCACAGCCGCAACAACTATCGCCTTACCAATAGGATCGCCAAGAGACGAGGCCATCGGGTGCCCAATACCTGGCTTTCTGAAAAGCTTCAGCGAGCCTGCAACGGTATCGATGCCTGCACGCCATACTTCTACGGGCGCGTTGTTGAGAGCAATATTTGCTTCAAGCTCGCTTGCGGTCACCGGGTCCGGCTCAAGCGAGATAACTCTCTTGGCGAGTGCGCCAGCAACGAGCGAAATTGGACCTATCCAACTCCCAATGTCGATGAAGGTAGTATCTTTGTCAGTCGTATCCCTTACGAAGCGTAGCGTTGACTTTTCCCAGCCACCCGCTTCAGCCTTGCGCCAAAAGGCTATGCGGTCATCTCGATGTGGCGATACACGAATGACGTGACCACCGAGTGTAACCGTCAAGGCAGATGGCGTTGATTGACTGGCCAGTTCTGATGACATTTGAGAATAAGAGGTTTTTTGGATGCCGATCACGGAAGTGCCCGTTGTGGCCGTGAGATCGACATGACAACCTTCTGGTCGAGCCGACTCAGCACCCTCTGGGGCAAAGCGTGTTGAACCGTTCGGTGGTTTGGGAAGATCTGATTGAGCGTTGTTGGTTGGGTCGCTGCGCACGTTACACCTCCCGCGCGATGGCGTTCTGGAATAAGGAAAATAGTTATGCAGCTACCCCGCTGTCGAGGTTCCATCGCAAATCCGCGGCGACATTGTGTCGAAAAACACAATTTGTTCGCCAGGTCGCCGCCAGTCATTAGCCGTTCGCCGCATGTCTGCTTATGAGGGTGGAACGGCGGCCACCACCGTAGAGCTGCGATGTCCGCTTTGGGTCAAAAGCGGACATTTCAGCTTAGGTCAGGGATGTCCGCTTTACCCCCAAAAGCGGACATAACGCAGAACGCACAAATCTCTAGTTCACGGGCCAAAGCTCCGGCGTCGCAGAGCGAACTTTGGCCGCTGCGCGCCTTCTTGTATCGTATATGGTACGCAGAGTTGCCGTTGCCGCTCTTTGCAGCCGAGCGGCTAATGTACCGTCCCGCAGCGTGCTCGATATTGTTGCCGGGAACCCCAATGGTTACCCTGATGCTCAGAACCGGCCTTCATATGGGGAATGTCGGGTTGATCGGCTTCGCTACCAGAGTCTAGCGGGCGAGGCTCTCCATGACGGACAAACGCATTGCCCTTGTGACGGGGGCGAACCGCGGTATCGGGCTAGAGATCGTGCGGCAATTATCGCGCATCGGTCTTATTGCGGTGCTCGCCTCGCGCGACCTTGAAAAGGGCAAGGCCGCCGCGGCCGCGCTCGCCTCCGAAGGGCTCGATGCGCCTGTCGTTGCACTCGACGTCACAGCCGCGGACAGCATCCGCGCCGCCGTCGCCAAGGTTTTGGGCCTCTTTGGGCGCATCGATGTGCTGGTCAACAATGCCGGCATTTTGAAGGAAGGGTTCTCGCCCGAGGACGCAAGCGTCCTCGACGTTTCTAGCGATCTCGTCAACCTGACATTTCTCACTAACACCGTCGGCCCGTTGCGGTTGATCCAGGCGACAGTTCCCCGCATGGGCGAGCGCGGCTACGGGCGTATCGTCAACCTATCTTCGGGCGCGGGGCAACTTGCGGAAATGGGCAGCGGGTTTCCCGCCTATCGCATATCGAAATCGGCCCTCAACGCGCTAACGCGATTGACCGCGGCGGAGCTCGGGCCGCACGAGATCAAGGTCAACTCCGTGTGCCCCGGGTGGGTGCGCACCGACATGGGTGGTCCCAACGCGACACGGACGGTGGAGCACGGCGCGGAGACGGCGGTGTGGCTTGCGACGCTGCCTGAGGATGGGCCCACCGGCGGGTTCTTCCGCGATATGAAGCCGATCCCCTGGTGAGTGGCTCTTGTGCCGTAATTCGTCTTTCCGTGATTGCCAGTGCACCGGCCACAGCTCCGTCGTGGCCGAGGTGCTAGATTGCCGACGTCTGCGCGCGTTGCTCGCGCCACCTAGCCCAACGCTGGCGCGTCGCTGCCGCACAGCGCGCCCGACCGGCTTTCGTCTTAGGGCCAGTGCTCAAGCCCCCATGATTGGGACAGCGGCCATTCGCCAG
>CAYOEI010000091.1:0-3538 GCA_964402825.1 uncultured Hyphomicrobiaceae bacterium | reverse complement strand
GCGTGGTTTAAAGAAGCGCGCAAGTTCGGCGCCGCCATCTGGGACTTTACCGGCAAGGGCAACAATGTGGACTTCGTGTTCGAGCATCCCGGCGAAGCCACCTTCCCGGTCTCGACATTCGTCGTGAAGCGCGGCGGCATGGTGGTGTTCTGCGCCGGCACCACCGGATACAAGATCACCATGGACGCGCGCTATGTGTGGATGCATCAAAAACGCATCCAGGGCTCGCATTTTGCGCATCTGAAACAGGCAAGCCAGGCCAACCGGCTGGTCATCGAGCGGCGCATCGACCCGAGCATGTCTGAAGTTTTTCCCTGGGCACAAATACCCAAGGCGCATACCCGCATGTGGAAAAACCAGCATGCGCCGGGCAACATGGCGGTGCTGGTGAACGCGCCCTGCACGGGCTTGAGAACATTTGATGATGTGATTGAGGCTGGCAAAGGCGTGGCCTGAGTAAAACCAAACCTTCATCGCGAAAAACGCTTATTGCAAAGGGTTCTCCGGCAGTCCGTCACGGTCTTCGATAAAGGCGCGGTTCAACTCCGCGCCAAACACGAAGATGACTGCGATGATGTAGAAGAAGAACAGCGCAATCATCACATTGGCAAGCCCCGCATAGGTGCTGGCATAATAATTGTAGCGCGCCAGATATTCTGAATAGCCGACGCCCGCGGCCATCCACATCACCATGGTGTGGACGATGCCGGGCCAGATATCCATGAGTTTTCGCTTGCCCGCCGGAAGCCAGAAATGCATGGCAAAC
Organism: uncultured Hyphomicrobiaceae bacterium; assembly: GCA_964402825.1. GTDB lineage: Bacteria > Pseudomonadota > Alphaproteobacteria > Rhizobiales > Methyloligellaceae > UBA2767. The sequence continues at coordinate 2,772 of CAYOEI010000091.1, read as the reverse complement.
AGCATCGCCGCCATGGCCAGTGTGCCAATTAACAGCCTGAGCTGACCGATCAGGCCGCCAAGCGCGCCGAGCCGATGAATATGATGTCCCGCGAACTCCTGAATCGCCGGCGCGAGTATGATGGACAAGCCAACAATCAACATCGCCACGGCGCTGGCGATTACGAAGGCGAAACTCTGCAGGCGGCGATGCCAGAAGGAGCGTTTTTCCTCAAGCCGGTAGGCACGGTTGAGCGCGATGCGCAAACTCTCGACGCCGCTGGAGGAGATGACCAGCGCCAGGAAAAAGCCGATGGTCAGCAGATCGCCGCGCGTCTGGCCCACCACCCGGCGCACCTCTGGCGCAAAAGCGTCCGCCACTTCTTTGGGAAGGGTTTCGAACAATTGCGCAACTGCCCGGTCGGCTGCGTCAGCGCCGCCAAAAAACCCGGCCAGGGCGGTGACGAAAATGAGAAATGGAAACAGAGCGAGCACGCCTGAAAATGTGACCGCGCCCGCCAGCGGCATCCCCAGATCGGAGTACAGGCGAAGAAGAGCGTCCTGGTAGGCTCGAAGCAGTTTCATGGCGGTGCCCTCCATCAAGCTCTCAAAAAAAAGCAGCATGTCCCATGCCGGTCAGCGATCTGTTGCATGTCGCACTCATGCTAGGGTACAGCAAGCCTGCGCACCCTCAAAAAGACACATTGCCCGGACGCGTAAAGAGTTTATGCTGCACCGCACACAAACAAAAACGCGCACCGGAGAGTCGCCCCATGTCATTGGCCGAAAACACAAAACACAACCTGGACGCAGCCCATCTGCCCAATCTGACCGGGCTCTGCGCCGGGGCTGCGGACGCCGCTAATGCGTTGCTCAAAAATGCCACGGCCGGCATACGCGGCATGGTGAACGAGGGCGGCAAACTCTCAGCCACTGCGCTTGAGCGCGAGCAGCACGCGGCCCACGGCCTCGCCTGGCTCGCCACCTATGTCGAAGCCCTCAAACAGATGGCGGCTTACGCGCGGGCAATGGAGCAAGAGCACCGCTTTGGCGAGATGGAAGCGCTCATTACCCAAATCGCTTTTGGCGAATATCTGAACCAGATCGCCGGCGGCATCCCCATGAGTCAGGGCGAGATGGCGCGCCCCTCCGCGTTCGGGCTGACACAGGACGATATTGCTTCGTTTATCACCACATCTGAAGTGTCCGTCCTGCTGGGCGGCAACACCCGCCAGGCCCGCCTCGCGCTCAGCGTCCTGATCGCGCAAAGCGAAGCCTCAGCCACCTTCGGCGATACCGGGCTGGACGATACCTATGAGGCCATGCGCGAGGAAATGCGCCGCTTCGCTGACAGCGAGGTTATCCCGCACGCCCATGCATGGCATCTGGCCAATGACTATGTCCCGATGGAGGTGATGGAAAAAATGTCGGAACTCGGCGTGTTCGGTCTCACCATCCCGGAAGAGCATGACGGGCTGGGGCTGGGCAAGGAGAGCATGGTCGTCGTTTCCGAAGAGCTTTCACGCGGCTATATCGGCGTCGGTTCGCTTGGCACACGTTCGGAAATTGCGGCGGAGTTGATCCTGCATTCCGGCACGGATGCGCAGAAAGAGAAATGGCTGCCCGGTCTGGCCAGCGGCGCGATTATCCCGACGGCCGTTTTCACCGAGCCCAATGTGGGCTCCGACATGGCGTCGATAAAAACCCGCGCGACGCGCGATGGCGATGTCTACCGGATCACGGGCCAGAAAACCTGGATCACCCACGCCGCGCGCGCCGACATGATGACCCTGATGGCGCGCACCGACCCTGACGAGAAGGGCTATCGCGGCCTGTCCATGTTCCTCATCGAGAAACCGCGAGGGGACGACGCCAACCCCTTCCCTGCGGACAATATCACCGGCGGCGAGATCGAGGTGCTCGGCTATCGCGGCATGAAGGAATATGACGTCTCGTTCGATAATTTTGAGGTGCCCTCGGACGCGCTGCTCGGCGGCGTGGAGGGCCAGGGTTTCAAGCAATTGATGGCGACCTTCGAGGGCGCGCGCATCCAGACGGCGGCCCGCGCCATCGGCGTGGCGCAGAACGCGCTTGAGCTGGCGCTGCGCTACGCCCAGGAGCGCCAGCAATTCGGCAAGGCGCTGATCGCCTTTCCGCGCGTCTCGGATAAAATCGTGATGATGGCGGTTGAGATCATGATCGCCCGCCAGCTCACATATTTCGCCGCGCGCGAAAAAGACGCCGGACACCGTTGTGATCTGGTAGCCGGCATGGCCAAGCTGCTCGCTGCCCGCGTCGCCTGGGCGGCGGCCGACAATGCGCTGCAAATCCACGGCGGCAACGGTTTCGCGCTGGAATACCCGGTTTCCCGGGTTCTCTGCGATGCACGGATTTTGTCGATATTCGAGGGCGCGGCGGAAATACAGGCGAATGTCATCGCGAGAAGGGTGCTGGAGGGGTAAGCGCCAGCCAAGACATCTCCTAGTTCGTCACCCCCGGAATTCATACGGGGGCTGGTTCAACCGGCTCCTGAGTGTGACGAGAAAAAGCGCCAGCATGTCCGTTTTAGCCCGCCACCCAAACTCGGACATTGGTGCGCTTGGCCTAACTCCATAGATCCTACCATCCTTCGTCGCTAGTCTATCTAGATAGATGGACACCTCTAAAAACCTCCGACCCGAATGCTGAGTTCGTTAGATCAGTCCGCTTGATTCCGGTTTGTTCGGCATTTGATTCCGGAACGTTCTCACTCTGAATGGCTTCTTGGGATCGGTGTCGAGGTTATTAGAGGTGT
>CAYOEI010000090.1:0-2689 GCA_964402825.1 uncultured Hyphomicrobiaceae bacterium | reverse complement strand
GTGTTCCCGGGTATCGCGCTGTGGCTGCCCGAGGCCATATACGGGCGATAGCGCGATCAGGAGTCTGAAGCGATGGATGCCCAAGTTTCCGATCTAACCAGGCGGAGCGCAGCGGATGCTGCAGCAAAGATAGCCAAGGGCGAGATCACGTCCGTGATGCTCGTCGGGGCCTGTCTTGAGCGCATCAAGGAGCGCGACGAGGACGTGCTGGCGTGGGAGCATCTGAACCCGGAGTTTGCCCTGGAGCAGGCGCGGGCCGCCGACGAGCGGCGCGAATTTGACCAGTCGACCGGGCCGCTGCACGGCGTTCCGGTAGGCATCAAGGACATCATCGATACCTATGATTACCCGACCGAGAACGGCACGCCCGCGTATAAGGGGCGCCAGCCCGGAGACGACGCGGCACTGGTCGCCGCGCTCAAGGACGCCGGCGCCATCATCATGGGCAAGACCGTGACGACGGAGCTGGCGGTACTGCACCCAAACCGGACGCGCAATCCGCACAATCTTGAGCATACGCCCGGCGGCTCCTCCAGCGGGTCGGCGGCAGCGGTCGGGGACCACATGGTCCCGCTGGCCATAGGCACCCAGACCGGCGGCTCGGTAATCCGCCCGGCATCGTTTTGCGGCGTATATGGTTTCAAGCCAACCCATGGCTCTATTTCGCGCACCGGCGTTCTGATGCAATCGCCGCCCCTCGATACTGTTGGCGTGTTCGCCCATTCGGTTGAGGACCTGGGCCTGATCGCGGATTGCCTCACCGGCTATGACGCCCGCGACAGCTGGATGAAACCGCGCAGCCGAACCCAACTGCGCGACATGGCCTTGTCGGAACCGCCTGTCGATCCGCTGTTCGCCTTTGTCAAAACCTCGGCCTGGGATGAATTCGCCGATGACGCCACCAAGCAGGCCTTTCCCGAGCTGGTGGAGGCGCTCGGCGAGCAGTGCGACGAGGTTGAACTCCCGGCGATCTTTTCCGAGGGGCTTAAAATGCAGCACATTCTCCAGACTGCGGACATCGCCAGGTTTTACGGACCCATTGCGGACAAGGCTCCCGGCGTCATTTCAAAGGCGCTCACCGAGAGGATCGAAAAAGGCAAGGGCATTACGGCGGTGGACTACAACTCGGCGCTTGATGTGCGCGAGGTATTGAACGCGGGTCTTGAAGAAGTTTTCGAGCGCTATGATGCGATACTCACGCCGGCCGCGACCGGCCCTGCGCCGAAAGGTCTCGAGGCGACTGGCAATCCGGTTTTCAACTCATTATGGACTTATCTCGGTGTGCCTTGCGTGACCGTTCCGCTGCTCGAAGCCGATGGACTGCCGATGGGCGTACAGCTCGTCTGCGCGCGCCATGACGATGGACGGCTGTTGAGAAATTCACGTTGGCTTGTTGAACATTTGAACGCCAGCGATCACAATGGAAGCTAAGGATTAGAGTAGGAACAGGCTGATGCAATCAAAGATTCTGGTTTTAATCGCGATGGTCGCCCTGATCGCTTTCCTGGGCGTTGTTATCGCCTTTGTGGCCGAGCCCGATTTGGTCATCGTCACGACACTCATGGTCGCTCTGGCGAGCCATGATTTCTGGATTACCGTGTTCAAGAACAATGGCGCGAAGCCAGCCATGAGCACCATCCCGCTGGAGTCGCTCCCTACCGGCGTGTCGGGCAAGCCCGTCTCCAGAAAGAAGAAGGCTCCTGCAAAAAAGAAGACCTCGCGGGCCAAGACAAGCCGCCGCAAGAAATAACAGCGGCCTTTCGGGCGCTCGGCGCCAATTCGCTGATCCTCATTATATGTTGCGTTATTTCGGCGCCTGCTTAGGCGCGCCCTTGCGGATGACGGGCGGTTGGCCTTTGGCGCCCATGAAGACAACCAGGACGCGGGCCGGCTTGCCGGTGTCGTTAATCCCGTTATGCCACCAGTCCATCGCCTCCATGAAAGCCTCGCCGGTGCGATAAACCCGCTTGCCTTTTGCCCCATAGTCGACGCTCAGGCCGCCGGACAGGATATAGCCGTTAGTCGGCGCGCCGTGCTTGTGCCAGCCCGTCGTTTCACCGGGCTTGAGGGTCACGATCAGCGAGCGGATGTTGACCGGCTCCCCTTTGGGATAATGGATTGTCTCGCCGGTCACATTCTGGTTGCTGGAGAAATGTTTCTCGATTTTCTTGTAGTCAGGCTGCTCCGGTGTCCGGGCAGAAGCCGGACCCACCCAAACCAGAAGCGCAAGCATAGATGTTACGATGATGTGCATGACACCCCCCTGTTTATCGGCCCTGACAAGGAAGACCCCAAGCACCGGGCAGACGGGCAGACGGGCAGACGGGCAGACGGGCAGACGGGCAAGATAACGCCTCGCCTGGCGTCAGGCGAGAACAATCAACCCGAAGGTTTTACATGAACAGGAATACGCAAATCAGCCGTCTCGGGTTCCAGGCAAATTTCGTCGGAGCAGGCCTGAATTTGCAGCTTCGTGGTAACGGCGCCTGTCGGTGTTTTGGCCAGTTTCGCCTTGAATTCCACACTACCCTCATAAAGCGCCAGCTCCTTGTCATGGAAACCGAGTTTCATCATTTTGTGCGCCGGATAGGTGATTTTCGTATTGTTCGCGCCCTCCACCGTAAGCTTTGTGGGAATAAAGAAATCCTCCAGCGGCGTATTGGAATTAATGTGCCAGCCATCGGCGACC
>CAYOEI010000089.1:0-9873 GCA_964402825.1 uncultured Hyphomicrobiaceae bacterium | reverse complement strand
CAGCAGCCTTTGCGGTGGCAGCCTTCTTCTCAGCGACGGCTTTTGCAGCAGCGGTTTTCTGTGCGGCTGCTGCTTTTACGGCAAGGGCTTTTTGTGCCGCTGCCTTCTTTTCAGCAGCAGCCTTTGCGGCGGCGGCCTTCTTCGATGCGGCTGCTTTTTCAGCAACGGCTTTCTTATCATCGGCTTTTGCTGGCTCTGCCTGTGGCGGCGGTGTGTTCTGTTGTTGAGCGCTGGCGGGCAGGGCCGTGGTGGTGGTGATGCAGAACACCACTAGGGTTGAAAGGAGGAATGAGAGCGTGTTTTTTATTCGATTATCCTGCGTTGTGGCAGTGGGTGCATCGGCGTTGATAAAAGCGGTATTCATGTCTTTTCCCTCTTGTGCGGAGTGCCCTGAGTTTAAAATGGTGGAACATTATTGCCATCAGCACGCTGAACCCAGCCGGAATGCACTGTTCATCTGCCATTCATATTTCTGGAAGGTAATTGGAGAATAGGTTTGTTTTTAGATGTCCAGTCTCACTTCTGCCCGTACAAGATCATCGGCACTATTGGTGCTCCTGAAAAAAAACATCACTTCGCATCGTCCGCTGGATGCTCGAAGAAACCGGGTGCCCATATAAGACCGAGGTGCTGGAATACGGCACGACGATGAAGGGATCTGATTATCTGGCCATCAATTCCATGGGCAAGGTTCCGGCTATCAGGCATGGCGATACTATCGTTACGGAATGCGCTGCGATCTGCGCTTATCTCGCCGATGCTTTTTCTGATGCAAGCCTGGCCCCGCCAGTTGAAGATCGAGGTGCTTATTATCGCTGGTTATTCTTCGCCGCTGGACCGATGGAGGCAGCAGTAAGCAATCGAGCCTTGGGTTTCGAAGCGCCAGAGGGGAAGGAGAGGATGCTTGGATACGGTAGTTTTGATGCCGTGATGAATACACTGGAGAAGGCTATATTGCCGGGGATAGTTTTTCAGCCGCCGACATTTATGTCGGGCCCTAAATTGGCTGGGGCCTGCAATTCAACTCTATCGATAAGCGCCCTGGCTTTGAAGCTTACTGGGCAAAGGTCAGTGACCGGGAGGCTTATCGGAGCGCCAATGATCTTGACAACGCATTGATGCCTGCGCCGACAGATTGACCTTTAGGCTTGGGACTATTTGCAGGCGCTTCACTGGCCCTTATCGATTTCCCGCAATTGGGTTTTCAAAACCTTGCCATAGTTGTTTTTCGGCAGGGCTTCGATGAAGCGGTACGCTTTGGGCCGTTTGAAGCGCGTCATGTTATCCAGACAGAAAGCGTTCAGCTCGTCCGCCTTACAGTCCGCTCCCTTTTCGCGCACGATAAAAGCGACGACACTCTCGCCCCAGTCAGGGTCGGGGCGGCCGATCACTGAAATCTCCGCAACGCCCTTATGGCGCAGCAACACCTCCTCGATTTCACGCGGATAGATATTGGCGCCCCCGGAAATTATGACATCCTTTGAGCGGCCGGTGAGTGTCAAAAAACCCTCCTCGTCGAACACGCCGATGTCGCCGGTATGGAGCCAGCCGTCCTTGAGCGTATTCGCGGTCGCTTCCGGGTCCGCCCAGTAGCCCATCATCACCACGTCGCCGCGCACGCAAATCTCGCCTTTTTCACCTGCGGGCAAAGGTGCGCCGGTATCATCGATGAGGCGCACCTGAACGCAGGATTGCGGAATTCCAGCAGACCCCAGCCGCTCGCGCCAGCGCGGATGATCGCGCATCCCATGGAAGCGCTGTGAAAGATGGGTGATGGTCATCGGGCTTTCGCCCTGGCCATAAAGCTGCGCCAGCTTGTTGTCGAAACGCTCGAGCGCGTAGATGCAATCCTCCACATACATCGGCGCGCCGCCATAGGTGATAAGCTTCAGATTGCCGGTATTGCACTCACCCTCATGAGACGCAAGACGGCGGACCATGGTTGGCGCGCCAAACAAAGTGAGACCGGGCCAGGCATCGATAAGCTCGAAAATTTCCTGCGGATTAAAGCCGCCTGATTCCGGTATCACATTGCAGGCGCCAGCCGCCATGTGGGGCAGCATATAGAGGCCCGAACCGTGGCTCATGGGGGCGGTGTGGAGTATGCAATCACCGGGGCTTACCTTGTCCATGTCGACAAAATAATTGAACGACATGGTGAGCAGATTGCGGTGGCTGAGCATGGCACCCTTGGGCATGTCGGTAGTCCCTGAAGTGTAGAACAGCCAGGCCAGTGAATTTGGGTCCACGATGGTTACATCAACGGGGCCGGATTTCAGCAGGGCGGCATATTCCGGTGAGCCATGCTCGATAATCCGCTCCAGTTCCGGCGCATCAAGCGCTCCTATGGTGGCGGAAATACCGGCGCTGGTGAAGCAGGCGCGGGCGCCGCAATTTTCGAAAATATAGGCGAATTCGGCGGCGTGGAGTTTGGCGTTAATTGGTACGGCGGCGAGGCCCGCATGCCAGATCGCAAAAATGGAAATGACGTAGTCAGTTGAATTCTTTGCCGCAATCGCGACCCGGTCGCCCGGTTCAAGCTTCAACTCCTCGCGCAATCCGCCCGCAAGGCGCGAGACCTTATCGGCAAACGCCCGGTATGTTGCAATTACACTGGTGCCCGTTCCCAGAGCCGGTCTGTCACCAAGCGCTAGTCCCGCACGTTCCACCCAGGCGGCCAAGTTCATTCAGGGCGTCTCCATCTGGCATGAGTTGATTTTAAGTTTGTGTCTGGCCGCAAAGTTAGTCTGATCCGCGTCCGATCGCCAGTGGCGGATGTTTCAGCTGAATTCCAATCCGGATTGATCGAAACAACCTGGAAACTTTTTGCGAGTATGTGATGAATATACTCAATCATAGCGCGTAATTTTTTTGGTGAACTGGATGCCGAAGAAGACAGAGCGATTGAATAGGGCAGTAGTTTTGCTTATCAGAAAATGGCGCCTGGCTTCTATTTGGGCGCTTACCATAGTCCTAGTGGGGTTTGTCGCTGCCGCTTTTCTTCTATTTCAAAATTTGCAAACACTCATAGCGAGCGGTGAGAACCGGCATAAATCCTACTTTTTGGCTGATGAGTTGCGTCAGAGCTCCGATGATCTAACCCGCTTGGTTCGAACTTTCGCCGTGACGGGAAATCAACGCTTCAAGCAGCAATTCTGGGAAGTGCTGGCGATTCGTAACGGTAAGAGCCCCAGACCACAGGCCTACAACCAGATATTTTGGGACATGTTCGCCATCAAGGAGAAATTGCCGAGCTTGGATGGCGAGAATATCCCACTTCGGGACATGATGGTTAAACAAGGCATTGCCGATGACGAGTTGGCATTATTGCAGCAAGCACAACAACAATCAGATGCCCTTGTCACCATAGAAGAAGTGGCAATGCGGGCCGTCACCAACCGTATGACCGCTGCGGATGAAAAATATCGTAAGCCGGGTGAAAGCAATCAGGAAATGGCCGTCCGCATTTTACACGGGGCCGAATATCATCAGGCCAAGGTCGCCATCATGGGGCCAATTCAGATGTTCCTGAAAAAGCTCAACGAGCGGACTGAAGCTGAATACCAGGGCAGCGCCAAGGATACCCAGATTCTGTTTATCCTGTGTGTCGTATTTACCGTCTTATCTTTTATTCTGGCAATCATAATAATGATACTGGGCCGGCGCATTTCAATTGATGAAGATTCGATACTTGAAAAGTCTCGTTCAGAAGCGAACAAGGCCAAATTTTTGAGGGAAGCACTGGAGAAAGAAAAAGAATACAACAGCCTTCAGCGGGAGTTCATTTCCATGGTAAGCCACGAATTCCGCACGCCGCTCACAATTATAGACGGCAGCGCCCAGCGCCTTAAACGACGCAAGGAAACGATTACGCCGGATGAGCTGGAAAAGCGAAGCGACAAAATTCGCGTCGCTGTGGACGGTATGGTCATGCTGATGGAAAAATTGCTTTTTTCTGGCCGTCTGGATGAAGGCAAGATCGAATTCTCACCACAAGCTCACGATCTCAAGGCCATTATTGCCTCGTCCTGTGATCATCAGGCGGAGATTTCACTGAATCATGATTTTTGTATGGACCTTGACGGCCTGCCACCCACCATCTGCGCAGACATAAGCCTGTTGAACCAGGTGTTTCAGAATTTACTCTCCAATGCGGTGAAATATTCTCAGAACAGCCGGTTTATCGAGGTCAATGGCTGGACTGAAGGAGACATGGCCATGGTTTCAGTGACGGATCATGGTGTTGGAATACCCGAAGATGAGCAGCCAAAACTGTTTAAACGTTTTTTCCGCGCCTCAACCTCGGAAGGGATTGCCGGCACCGGTCTTGGGCTTAGTTTGTGCAAGAGTTTTGTGACGATGCATGGTGGAGACATCGAAGTCGATAGCATTGAGGGTGCGGGGACAACTTTCATCGTAAAGTTGCCTATTGGCGGCGTGGCGAATGAGAAAATGACCGCGTAGGATCGGCTGCGGACATTGAATAATTGAGGTCTCAACGGGGGAATAATTGAGGTCTCAACGGGGCCGTTAAGCGCTTTTCGCCGCGAGGGTGCGCGTCGCCTTGAGGCGTTCGCCTTCTTCCGCCAGGCGGTTGAGGCATAGCAGCGCCGCATCGAGTTGCTCGATTGCGGCCTCGCCGCCATCGACGCCCTCGAACATGAATGTCTGGGCTTTCGCCATATGGCTGGCGGCTTCCTCGCATATCTGTGTCAGGTTGGCGATCGCCGCCGCGTTCCCCGCACTGCTGGAGGTCATGCTGGCCTCGGCGGCCAGACGCAGCACATTTTCAGTGGCGGCCTCCGTGGCCTCCTTTACTCTTTGAGAGAGTTCGCTAGTAGACTCCGCCTTCGATGCGCGCGCCATTCCAGTCTCCTTTGCAATATGCGCCACTGGTCACGCGGACCCGGCGCTAAATCATCTGCGAACCTAGGGTCGAGATGGTTAAGGTTTTGTTAACCATGAATGGCCGCCCGTTTAAGCAGCTCATGGCCGAACTGGATTCTCCGCAAACCTGTCCTTATAAGAAGGGTCATGTATTGAGCGTGTTAGCGCAAAACGGAAACAGACAATGGCTGGCCATTCAAAATTCAAGAACATCATGCACCGCAAGGGTGCCCAGGATAAAAAACGCGGTAAAATCTTCTCCAAGCTTGGCAAGGAGATAACCGTTGCCGCGAAAATGGGCTCGCCTGATCCAGATATGAACCCGCGCCTGCGCACGGCCATCACGGCGGCCAAGGCGCAGAACATGCCGAACGCCAATATCGACCGGGCGATCAAGCGCAGCCAGGACGCGGCCGGTGAGAATTATGAAGAAGTCCGTTATGAGGGTTTCGGGGCAGGCGGCGTCGGGGTCATCGTCGAGACGCTGACAGACAACCGTAATCGCACCGCCAGCGATGTGCGTTCCACATTCTCCAAGCATGGTGGAAATCTCGGCGAAACCGGCGCGGTCTCGTGTGTCTTTGACCGGGTTGGCGCGGTGGAATTCGGTCCTGACGCGGGGTCTTCCGACGCCGTGTTCGAAGCGGCCATTGAGGCCGGCGCGGAGGATGTAGACTCTTCCGATGACGGCCATACCATCTATTGCGATGCCGACGCGCTGCATGATGTCGCCAAGGCGCTCGAAGGGACGCTTGGCGCGCCCCAGAGCGCGGCGATCATCTGGCGGCCGCAAAATTCCATCGAGCTTGACGACAAGGCCGGCGAGACGCTGCTCAAGATGCTTGAGGCGCTGGAAGACTCAGACGATGTGCAAAATGTCTACGCCAATTTTGAGGTCTCCGACGCGGTACTCGAGAAAATGGACGCGTAAACAGCTATAAATTCCAGTCCCATGACCCCGATAGAGATGTTCATCCGTGCGGCCGCCATCTGGCCCGAAGCGATTGCCGTTGAGGCTGACGGCCAGACGCTCAGCTATGCGCAGCTTCTGGCGCGTGTTCGCTGCGTCGCCAGCGCATTGCAGCAAATAGACCCGGAGCCAGGGTCGCGGGTCGGCATCTGCGTCATGAATGACCTGGAGCATCTGATCGCATTTCTTGCGACATTCATGGCCGCAAAAACATGGGTGCCGCTTTATCCGCGCCTTGGCCGCGCTGAAATTCCGGTCATGGCGGAGTTTACTGAAGCCAGTATCGTCATCACGCAGCAGGCATCGCGTGAGCTGTTCGAAAGCCTGGACACGCATATCGTGACGCTGGGTGACGCGGGCACGAGTGGATTTGCCGCGCTTGAAGCCGCGGGAGAAGGCAAGACGCCCGAGCAGCATTCCATCGGTCTGGAAAGCGTTCACGCCATCAAATTTACCGGCGGCACAACCGGAGTGCCCAAAGGCGTCATGCAACCGGTCCGCGCCTGGAACACGAATATTACAACGCAGATACATGTCTGGGACATGCGCTCCGGTGAGCGCACATTATTGGCGACGCCCATGACCCACGGCGCGGGCACTTACATATTCCCGACCCTGGCGACCGGCGGCACGCTGGTTATTGTCGATCGGCTAAAACCCGAACAGCTCATCAATATGCTGTCGGCGCAAAATATCGCCACCGTGTTTCTTCCCCCCACTGTCATCCAGCTGATGTCTGAAATTCCTGGCGCCGGCGATCTCTCATTCCCCGGATTGCGCAATCTCATTTATGGCGCGGGCCCCATGCAGGCGCGCGCGGTGGAAAAGGCGCAAGGGATTTTCGGGGAGTGCATCGCCACGACCTATGGCCAGACTGAAGCGCCGCAAATCGCGACCGCGCTCAGTGCGCAGGAGCTGGCCAAAGCTGAACTTCGCGCAAGCGTTGGCCGTGAAACGCTTCTGACGCGCGTCGCGGTCATGGACGCTGCCGGCGCTTTGCTCCCCCCTGGTGAAATCGGCGAAGTTGTCATCCGGGGCGATCTTGTGATGACAGGCTATTGGCGCCAGCACGACAAAACAGCCGAAACGCTGATTGATGGCTGGCTGCATACGGGTGATCTGGGCACATTTGATGAGAGCGGCTGCCTGCTGCTCAAGGGCCGCAGCAAAGATGTCATCATCACTGGCGGCTTTAATGTCTATCCTGGCGATGTTGAGAAAATTCTCAGCCAGCATGGCGATGTCTGCGACTGCGCGGTGTTCGGCGTGCCGGATGAAAAATGGGGCGAGGCGGTTCATGCCGCGGTTGAGCTGCACCGGGAAAGCGATGCGGCGCAGCTGATAGAGCATGTGAAAGATTCACTTGGCTCAGTGAAAGCGCCAAAGAAAATTCATGTCTATGAAACTCTGCCGCGCAACGCCTATGGCAAGCTGCAACGCCAGCAACTTGTGGATGCGGCCGTAAAAGATGCGCCCGTGAAAAGATGAGGAAGTGAAAAGGGAAGAAAACTGATGCCTAAAACTCAAAACCCGACAACGGCTCTGTGCCGTCACACGCTCACCTCCATCCATTACCGCGACAAGAATCTGGTTGAGGACTTGCTCGGCGGTGACGCGGATTTTGTGAAGGTGATGTCGGAGCATATTCTGGCGCGTGAGCTGTCCAGCTCTGAAATCCGCATCATCAACGCCATCCTCATCGCCATTATGGAGCATGGGCTGACCCCCAGCGCCATTGCTTGCCGGGAGATTTACATGAGCGCCCCTGAAAACCTGCAGGGCGCCGTGGCGGCGGGGCTGATGGGGGTCGGAAGCCAGTTTGTCGGCACCATTGAAAACAATGCCGTTCTACTTGCCGGGCTTGCATCTGTTACAGACGAAGACGCCCGGCGCGAGAAGGCGCGCGAGATCATCGCGCAGCACCGCTCCGCTAAAATCTTTCTGCCTGGCTTCGGGCATCATTTGCACAAGCCCGATGATCCGCGCGCGCAGCGCCTGATTGAGATGGGCCGCGAGGCTGGTTTTGCGGGCGGTTACCTCGATAGCCTCGTAATTTTGGGCGAGGAAATCGATTTGGCTTTCGCCAAGCATGTACCGATTAATGCGACTGGCGCGGTTGCCGCCCTGATGGGTGAGATGAATATTCCGGTGAAACTGATGCGCGGCTTCGCGGTTATTTCACGCGCCGCCGGACTTGTCGCCCACATTGCCGAAGAGCAGCAGCGTCCCAGCGGCCGCTATATCTGGGATCTGGTGGACAAGGCCATTCCTTATGAGGAGTAATTCCTTATGAGGAGTAATTCCGGGAGCGGCTGCCATCTGTATGAAAGCCACCACCCCAACTAGGCAAATTTTGCCTATTTACTTGATATGCTGCGAATCACTGTGCGAATCACGCTTGTAGTGTGAGTTTCTTCGTTGTGGTTACTGAAAAATCCAAGGAATCCCGTAGCAATACCGTAGTTAATCCTCCGTTAAATACTAAGTCTCATAATCCCAATATGAAACAGTTTCGGCCTAAGCCCGCTCCATAGCGGGAAGGCTTCAGTTGCGTAATTTTGGGTAGAGTGAGGGTATGAGATGAGTAAGATCCGGCAATCGATAATTGCAGCAGCCGCAATTGTCATGGGTACAGTATCCGCCAACGCCGCAGGCCTGATTCCAATTGAGCCAGTACCAATCCCGGAGCCAATAGCGGCCAGGGCGTATTACCTCAGAGCCTTTATCGGCATCACCAATCAGGAAATCGATACTTTTACGAATGAGGTGATCGCGAACGGCCCGTTCACCATCATTGATCATGACTTTGACAGCTCGCCATTCATCGGGTTTGGCATTGGCGTGAATTATTCCGACCGGTTCCGCTTCGATCTGACGGGTGAATATCGTGGCAAATCCGACTTTGATGGCCTCGACTCATACAGCAACTGCGGACTTGGTTCTGGCGTATGTACCAATGAATACACCGGTAACAAGTCAGAATGGGTGTTCCTGGCCAACGCCTATTGGGATATCGCGACCTTCCGCGGAATTACGCCTTATGTTGGCGCGGGCATTGGTACAGCGGCAGTCTCGCTCAATAACTTCAGAGATGTGAACCAGATTGCCGGCGCCATTCATTGGGCTGAGGACAACACCGAATGGAATCTCGCCTGGGCGCTGCACGCGGGTTTGTCATACGACATCGCGCCCGACCTCATGCTTGATATTGGCTATCGCTTTACATATCTCGGCGACGGTGAAACCGGCACCTTCCAGACTTTCGTGCCGCAGCCGCCCGGCGGCCCCCTGACGCTCAAGGACATCGTTTCCCATGATATCTTTGTCGGTTTGCGCTGGTCCTTTGGCCATGATGATTGCTGCGCCCCCGAGGCCATGCCGATTGCCTACAAGTAGCGCCTCTGGCTATTGAATAATTCTGAACCGGGTGCGGGAAACCGCATCCGGTTTTTTTATGGCAAGCCATGCCTGCGGCGGGTGACCTACCCCGTTAACGTCTCTCGTGGCACACTCCTCCAGTGATTCGTTCCGGGTTTGTCCCGATTGAAAATCCCAGCGAGGGGTGGCTTGACCAGTTCAATTCGCATTATCGGTATCGATCCGGGCTTGCGCCGCACCGGCTGGGGCGTCATCGAAAGCGATGGCCACCGGCTCATCTATGTGGCGAGCGGCACCGTAACCTCGAACGCCAGGGGCGCACTGGCGCAACGGCTCGTGGAGTTGTTTGAGGGCCTGAGCCAGGTGCTTGAAGCGTGGGATCCGGCGGAGGCCGCGGTGGAGAACACATTTGTCAACAAGGACGCCTCCGCCACGCTCAAACTTGGCCAGGCGCGCGGCATTGCGCTGGTGACCCCGGCGCTGGCAAATCTGGTTGTCGCGGAATATGCCCCCAATCAAGTCAAGAAGACGGTTGTGGGCGCGGGCCATGCGGGCAAGGAGCAGATCAGGGCCATGATCGGGCATCTGCTGCCCAAGGCGTCACCTGAAACCGAAGACGAGGCGGACGCGCTGGCCAT
>CAYOEI010000088.1:0-3836 GCA_964402825.1 uncultured Hyphomicrobiaceae bacterium | reverse complement strand
TTTTCGGGAGCCTCCACAACATTCACAGGAGCAACACCCGGAGCAGTGGTGGTCGGTGGATTGACGACAAGTATGATGATGTGATGCGGATTTTACCGGCATTGATTCTTATTATATATGTGTATTATAAATATTTTTTTTGTATCAATAATTTTAATGACCGGTCGCCGTTCGTTTGGATTGTCGATCGGTGTGTCGCCCCCGCAAATCGAATGAACTAAGATTTCAGATAATTTTCCATTCAAATTCAACATTGCTGGATAAAACATTCGATCGTGTTGTATTTAGCGTAAATCGTTGTGCAGCCTAATCAGAGTTAGCAAAAGATTATTATAAGAAGAACTTTGCGATGGAAGATTTATTATAACAAACCCATCTTTATATTTTTCTTCGAATTTTAAGGGTTCTTTTTTTATTTTCAGTGTTTTGTCTTTGTAAAAATTTTCGACGATAAATTTATGTAAAGTTCTTTTTTTTTTCGAAGTCTCCATTTTTATTTAGTCGAGTATATCTAAATGGAGTGGATTTATTTTCTTTTACTCGGTTCTATTCTTTTATTACTTTTCATCTTGCTAAATAATGATAATGATAATGATAAAAATTTTAGAGAAAAACAAGGGACGTTCGGGTTAGGCGGAATTAATGCGCTTTCGTGGTATAATCAACCTGATCATTGTTGGCACGGGCTCAATAGTCAAGGGTGTTCAACGGATCATAAACTTATTTTTTAAATTAGAATTTGTTTCTCTTCCCCGTCTTCCAATTTAACAGATTCTAAACGAGTATACGTACTTGGAAAGGGACACATTAGAAGCAACCAGAGTATCGCTAAAAAAGTAGGGATAAGAATCAGGAATAGCCATAAAGAATTTAACGGAACTATGTACACTCCAATTACACAGTTGGTCCACCCGATCAGGACTAGGGTCCCGCCCGATGTATAATGGAATTTTTCCCAAGCCCATCGTTTCGGGTTTCCAAGGAAGGTATTGTCAGGAATGTCAAGATCCGATTTTTTTTTGGCGCGGAACCAACCGTTCAAGGGTTGGAGGATAACTAAACAAGCCGAAATAACCCCTAAGTATTGATGCGTTTTGTAAGTGTGAGCGCCTAGATAAAAATACCCGATTGTAAATGAAAAAAAAATACATATGGCTGATGTGACATTTAAAATGACATGCATGTCCAGCCACTTATTTCGAATTTGTTTCGTTCCTAACTTTCGGAGCCACGGTGGTTCCGGGTCGCGCCACCTGCTTACTACAATACCTAGCGGAAGTAAAAGTCCGAAAGGGATCACCATGAACCATGTGTGAATTCCTAAAGGAAGAGTGTTCATTTTTATTTAGTAGTATTTAGTGTTAAAGGATATTAATATTATATTTTAATGGTTTCCAAAACACAAAACAACATTGGCTTTTTATGTGTAGGGTTTATAATAGGATTTGTGAGTGGATGCAGTTATACCTACCGCCGAAAGTTGAAAAAAGTCCCACCAGAGGACGACGTCCTCGAAAAATTCGAACACGAACCCGAACTTGACTCCGAACCCGAACCTGATCTTGACTCGGTAGGGGATTCTACTCCGGTAAATTATGTTACTACCTATCGAGATACTTATGCGACTCTGGATGAACTTATTAAAACTAAATTTGAAACGAACTTGAGGGGGAAGAGTGGGGAATTGTCGTTGCGAGAAAAATACTCGTTGATGGAAGATTATAGTTATATTATTTCACTACCTTACGCTCAAGCCTGTCGACTTGTAGCGACTAAAGGGTATACGTTGCGGGTGAGTTCGGTACAAGGGTCTAGTCAAAAACTACCGGCTGACAACTACTCTGATACTACGTTTGGAGTTGAAATACGAGATCTTAATTATAATTTTAAAATGGACACACCCTCTAAAGATGCGATGATTGTTTCTATTAATAATGTGGGTCCTCCCGGTCCTAATACTAGAGAGAAAAAAAATTTGTAATAAAGGGATACATTCTGTCAGCAATGACAGAAAAATTAATAGCATTGTTAGACCAAATCCGCGAAAATGTAGTGACGGGGACTTTTGACAATCAAGAACTTACCTTTCTTTATGAGGTTTTTTCGGAATTCTTTATTGAAAGGCGACCAGATAAAGGAATTCTTGTGTCTACTGGGCCTAATGATCGCCAAACCCTGTTCTACGCGTTTTTAGGGTGGTGGATATGCTATCTTAAAAATAATGAAGAAGGGGAGGGGCACACCCCGTAGAAGTGTCCATTCTCCGGGTACGCCTTCCCCCCCCCCACGGCTTTCTTCCAGTTGTAAAGGGCAATACTTTACAAGAAAATCGTTGGAATAATTGAACACCAGAATCGGCGGTTCATATTTAAACTCAGTCCGCGAGAGCGGGTGAAATGGTAAACTTGTGTCGCACGCCTTAATTGTTCTAAAGTCAAGGAGAGTTTATTTACAAAATGGACTCTAAACCATGTTGTAAAACAGAAAAAAAATCCGCTATTTCATTGGATATTCCGGTTCCTTCGCCATCGCCAGATCAAAAATGGTTTCGTTTTTACCCTCTTGGTATTACATTTGTTTTTGTAATCGGCGCTGCGGGTATTACTCAAGCCACTTCTTTCGAAGTTCACAACTTTATGAGTAATTTAATGGGTATTCTTCTTATCACATTTTCTTATTTGAAATTACTTAATCCAAAAGGATTTCGAATGTCATTTTCCAAATATGATTTGATTGCGTTTTACATTCCGCCATACGGGTATATTTATCCTTGGATCGAATTAGCTTTAGGTGTATTTTATTGTCTCCATTTATATTCTCTTATTATTAATAGTCTTACCATCTTCGTTCTGGTAATAAATATGAGCCAAGTCCTCCGCGCCTTATTTCTCAAAAAATCTTTGGAATGTGCGTGTATGGGATCGTTGGGATTCAAACTTCCTTTAAGTTACGTGACGATAAGCGAAGATTTAGTGATGATCCTCATGGCAAGCGTAATGATTGGTATCCAATAAATCCTAAAGAATAATATTTCTTTTTATTTATTCAATAAAAAGAATGCGGCACCGCTTTTTAATTTTAAGTATAATTGTATTTGTAATTGTAATTGTAATATGTTGGTTTATCGGATCCACTAAATCATATTCTAATTTTAAACGAACGTTAAACCCGGAACGCTATCGCAAAGACAGCCAAACCGATACACATTATGTTTGTTGGACGGGAGGGTACGATTCG
This sequence comes from uncultured Hyphomicrobiaceae bacterium, assembly GCA_964402825.1. GTDB lineage: Bacteria > Pseudomonadota > Alphaproteobacteria > Rhizobiales > Methyloligellaceae > UBA2767. The sequence continues at coordinate 599 of CAYOEI010000088.1, read as the reverse complement.
ACGTTTCGAGTGTGTCAACTCATTCACGCGGGAAAGCGTGTTCAACCGATCTATTTGGGGATGGATGATGTGGACGACGAAGGGACCAAATTATTTAGAATACAAAGAAAGAATAAAAAAAGTGAACTTCAAGCGATGAAACAAATCAGGCGCTCCCTCGAAGCCATATATCCGGACGCTCAATATTTGTTGTTGCCTACACTCTACATCAATGAACTTATTAAGCCTAACTCTGAAATAAAAAAATGTGCTTCTTATTTATATTCAAAATTAGGTTGGTTTACTCGAAATGTAAACCAGTATGAAAGAATACTTCAAATAGCGTATCAATCGTCCGAGCCTTTAGAAATATGTATAGAAAACGCTAATGACGGATTAAGCAAATCTATTAAAAAATTTGTTATTGGTGTGGAGAAAAACTGCCGTCTAATCGATAAGTTGCCTGACAAATACAAATGTGCGTGTGTTTTTGGAATGATAAGATTTCCGGTTATCCATTTAACTAAAGACGATATGTTGGACATTGCTACAAAAGAAGGGTATCAACATGTGTTAGCCTATTCTTGGAGCTGTTGGACACCAGTAGTAGTAAATGGGAT
>CAYOEI010000087.1:0-2719 GCA_964402825.1 uncultured Hyphomicrobiaceae bacterium | reverse complement strand
CTTCAACAACATTTGGCGGACAACGCGCAAGTCGAGCCTATTTACACTGATCAGTAGTTTCGCTGCTACATCCCTTCGTAGGATTGCTATGTGATTGCTACCTGTTGCAGCCCCGAGACAACTGCCTCAAAAACAATATCTATCTGGCATCGACCCTCAATCTCTCGACTTCGAGGTCTATTAGGATTTTTAACCCGTGATAATGGGTGGTTATCAGAGGTTAGAATTTTGGGGCCAGGATGGAGCCAAAACTGGGGATATCAATGTCCGCTTTCGGGGGTAAAGCGGACATAAAACACGACCCCTCACAATGTCTGCTTTTGACCCAAAGCGGACATTAGAGACATGCCCCAAAGTTAACTTCGATTCGGGATACAAAAATTTAACGCCTGACATTCACAGTCGGTGGAGCGGTACCGTCTTGACTGAAGGAGGGGCACGTCATGGGTACGAAATCCAGTAGCCAGGTACTTTCGATTGCATCAATCCTGATTGCGGCATTGTTCTCCATGAGCATTGCGTATCAGCTTACCGTGCATGCGAGACGCCAACTTCTAAGCGAGGAAGCTGAAAAAACCGCTACCCAAGTCGTTCGGCAACTGGAGCGGGAATTGGGTGGCATCGGTAAGATTTTTGATCCTTCTCAGAAAGCCCGTCTGGACCAAGCGCTAAAGGATAAAAATTTTGCGCCAAATCTGTTTTCATATGTTGTCTCCGACGCAAACAATGAAACGATTTATGCGTCCGGTAACAACAAGACAGGACCAGAGGGACAGACGATCGCGAATCCAGTTCGGCAAAAGGCTCCTTCCGGTGGCAGAAAAATCCACGTTGAATTGAGTTTCGGGAACAAAACTGTTCTCCCTCACTATTTCAGCGATGTCTATGTCCCTATTGTCGAGAACGGAGCGGTCTACGGATCCATCAGGCTGTATTTCGATGAAACGACCAGGCTGGCCCTGTACAAGCGATCGTTCGGATTTTTGACGGCGGGCTTGCTTATCATCATGGCGCTTGGTTCCTTGTTGGCTGGTTCCATGATTTCCAGAAAGATTTTCCAGAACCAGAAAGCTGAAAACCAGATCCGCTATCTTGCCGACTACGACCCCCTGACGGGCCTGATGAACCGAACGAGCTTCAACGCAGCGTTGGACAAGGCTGTCGCGAACTGGTCGTCAAAATCGGACCAGCAAACCTATCCGGTCCTGATGTGGCTCGATCTCAATGAGTTCAAGGAGATCAACGACAGCTTTGGTCACACATTCGGCGACAAGCTTTTGAAATATGTTGCTAAACAATTGCGGGAAGGGGTTATCAAGTCAGATCTCGTAGCCCGCATTGGCGGGGATGAATTTGCAATCCTGTGCCAGTCGGCCAAGTCGAAATCTGAGTTGAAAACGCTCGTTGAGTCCCTGTGTACAAGACTGAATACGGTCGTGTGCATCGACGATCAGTTTGTGCAATGCGGCATCTGTATCGGCATCGCGCCATTTCAGGAAGCTGGCGATACCAGTGCCGAGCTGGTCCAGGCCGCCGACGTCGCCATGTTCAGTGCGAAAGCGAATGGCCGGCCAGGATTCAAGTTCTACGAGCCGCAAATGCACGAGGAGATCAAAGTCCGGCGAGAGCTCAGCCAAGCATTGGGCAGAGCTGTCGAAAACTCAGAATTTGAGGTCTACTATCAGCCGCAGGTCACGCTCGACACAAATAATGTAACTGCCTACGAAGCTCTCGTCCGCTGGAATCACCCGGAAAGGGGAGTTATTTCTCCGGACCAGTTCATCCCGATTGCCGAGGAGATCGGGTTGATCTGCCAGATCGGCGAATGGGTCCTGCATGAGGCCTGCAAACAAGCCGTGACGTGGCACAATAGCGAGTGCATTGCCGTTAATCTTTCTGCCATGCAGTTTAAGGACGGCGATATTCTGAACACTGTGCGCAGTGCCCTTGAGCAGAGTGGGCTGGATCCCGCGCGCCTAGAACTGGAGATCACCGAGTCGGTGCTCTTTCATGACCCCGAATATGTCCTTGGTACGCTTTCGGCGCTAAAGAGCCTGGGTGTCAAGCTCGCCATGGACGATTTTGGTACGGGTTACTCAAGCCTAGCTCATTTGTGGCGCTTCCCGTTCGACAAGATCAAGATCGACCGGTCCTTCGTGAAGAATGTCAGCGAAGATCCGAAAGTGGCGAAGATCATCACGTCCATCATCGATCTTGGCCGGGCACTCGATATTACCATAATAGCCGAGGGCGTTGAATGCGCCCAGCAAGAGCAGTTCTTGCGCGACAGAAATTGCGATCTCGTTCAAGGTTACTTGTATGGCCATCCGGCTCCGAGCGTTCTTCCCCAGACGGCGGCTCCGGCGCAGCAAGTCACGCATGACACCAATGCTATTTCGCAGGTGTTGGAAGTCCTGAAAAAACTCGATACCGCAGACAGTCTTACACCCGAAGCTGGTGTGCGAATTCTTCAGGAGCTCGTGAAGGTCGCGAACTTCAACGGACAGACGCAAGACCCCGGGAAATCGGATGCATCACCGGAAAGGAAGGCCGTCAGAGAACGCGGCTAATAGCAGGGGGCGCTCACTATGTCGAGTGTGGGATTCCCGGCGGTATTGATGCTGGCAGCATTCCTTACTGCGCTTGTTGGTGCCCATTGACACTTTTGAAAATAACGAACTGTCTAGGGGGCTTGCGTTTCACTTTACCGTCCTCAATG
>CAYOEI010000086.1:0-2703 GCA_964402825.1 uncultured Hyphomicrobiaceae bacterium | reverse complement strand
GTATCGACGGGGCCAAAGTTTTTTGAATACTAGACGCGCACGTGCAGGACTTCGATCTTCTGCACTACAGTTCCCAAAGATGGAGGAGGCAGTGCGTATCGATCGATGCAACAACATCGGAGATTTCCGCTCGATGGCACGACGGAGACTGCCGGGTCCCATCTTCCATTACATCGACGGCGCGGCGGACGACGAGGTCACGTATCGGAGAAATACCGAAGCCTACGAGCGGTGTGATCTGGTGCCCAACGTTCTCGCGGGTGTCGAAAATATCGACATCTCAACAACCGTCTTGGGGCAGAAAATAGACATGCCCCTGTTCTGCTCACCGACTGCGCTTCAGCGGCTGTTCCATCATGATGGCGAAAGGGCGGTCGCCAAGGCTGCCGAGAAGTTCGGCACCATGTTCGGCATTTCATCCCTGGGGACGATAAGCATCGAGGAGATCGGCTCTACAATCAGGACGCCGAAACTCTTCCAATTGTACTTCCACAAGGACAGAGGCTTAACTAACAGTATGATCGAGCGGTGCATCGCCGCTGATTTCGACGTGTTGGCGCTGACCGTTGATACGATCACGGGCGGAAACCGGGAACGCGACTTGCGGACTGGCTTCACTTCGCCCCCGCGCTTGACACTCAAGAGCTTCCTCAGCTTCGCCATGCACCCGAGGTGGGCGGCCAACTATTTCACGCACGAGAAGTTCGAACTGCCCCAACTGAAGGACTACGTGAAAGAGGGTTCGAACATCTCGGTATCTGTCGGCGACTATTTCAGCACGATGCTCGACCAATCAATGAACTGGGAAGACGCCGCGGATGTCCAAAAGAAATGGGGCAAGCAGTTCTGTCTCAAGGGCATCATAAGCGTTGCGGACGCAAAGCGTGCTGTGGACATCGGTGCGACCGCCATTATGGTGTCCAATCATGGCGGGCGTCAGCTCGACGGGTCGAGGAGCCCATTTGACCAGCTCTCCGAGATCGTCGATGCTGTCGGAGACAGAATAGATGTGATTTGCGACGGCGGCATCACCCGTGGCACCCACGTCTTGAAGGCCCTTTCCGTTGGCGCAAAAGCGTGTTCAGGAGGGAGATTTTATCTGTATGCCCTAGCGGCCGCGGGTCAGGCCGGCGTTGAAAGGGCGCTTGAAAATCTCCGTGCGGAAATCGAACGCGACATGAAGCTGATGGGCTGCCGGTCCGTCGACCAACTGAGCCGAGACAACTTGAGGTTCAGATGAGTGATGGCGAGCCTGGATGGATGTAAAACGACCCCTCATCCGGTCTCAGACCTAAAATTTCACGAACGATAGTAGCAACAACGCCCGGTCTTCGAATAGTCCTTCTACGGATAAAGAGTTCATGGGAAACAACCCACATCTTTGGCGTGCAAAGCGGATATGGTCATGTGCTTTTCGCCTGAAAAACCGGTTTCTCAGGTCTCTTGTCAAATGGGCTGCCCCGACTGATCTGCCAATTGATGATAATGTCCGCTTCTCTAATCGGGTGTTATTGTCAAGCTCCATATTTCCGTCGTTTGTTGTCATCACTTCGTGGGTCACGTTTCTCTACGTGGTCGGCTTTGCGAAGTGTGCAGGCTGCCACAAGCATTGGTCGGAACGGACTGGTGAGGCGTGGTTTGGTGCGAGCTGCGACTTCCGCTTTGGGTCAAAAGCAGACGTAAGAGGTCGGCGTTGAAAATGTCCGCTTTACCCCCGAAAGCAGACATGCGGCGGGGTAGTCGATAATGTCTGCTAAGTGCCATAAGCAGACATCAAGGGATGATGAGCTGTATGCTGGGAAATTGTCTGATTGTTTTAATGGTTGTCCGAACGTGCAGAAAATCGAGAAGTCGCTTGAAGACTCACTGCGCAAGCATGTCGAAGTCCTGACCGTCGACATTGGACCACGCACGCAATTGTTGGGAGACAGTCTACAACGGGCCTCGCAGTACATACGAAATAGCTTCGAGGACGCCGGGCTTGAGGTCACTGAACAGGCTTACAATTACAATGGTCAGCGTGTTGCCAACCTTATTGCCACGTCTCCTGGCACCTCAGGAGCGTCTGCCTATTACTTGGTTGGTGCCCATTATGACACCGTGCCGTCGACACCGGGTGCAGACGACAATGCCAGCGCAGTCGCTGTAATGTTGGAGCTGGCTCGGAGCCTATCCGAGAAGTCGGGGTCACCTCCGGTCCGTTTTGCTGCATTCACCTTGGAAGAACCCCCGGCCTTTATGACCCGGCACCAAGGGAGCCGCGTCTTCGTTCGTGAGTGCAAACGGTTGGGTGACCGTATTGCCGGAGCAGTGATACTGGAAATGGTGGGGTACACATGTCCACGCCAGGAATATCCCCTCGTTCTGCGTTGGGCGGGCTACCCAAAACATGGTGAATTTATCGGGATAGTGGGGAACTGGCGATCGCGGCGATTTGGACGTGCGGTCCTAGAGGGTTTCAGCAATAACCTTCGCCTGCCGGTCGAGTCACTCTTTGTGCCCTTTAACGGTTGGATCTTGCCAGCGACACGTTTGAGCGACCACGCTTCGTTCTGGGACGCCGGCTTACCGGCGTTAATGGTCACGGACACGGCATTTTTCCGCAATCCCAACTACCACCTCCCCAGCGATACCCTCGATACCCTTGACTTCAGGTTCATGGGCCAGCTTGTCAGAAGCCTGGAGCTTGCAGTAGCCGAGTTT
>CAYOEI010000085.1:0-4838 GCA_964402825.1 uncultured Hyphomicrobiaceae bacterium | reverse complement strand
CTCACAATGTCCGCTTTACCCCCGAAAGCGGACATAAATCCACATAGGCTGGAATGTCCGCTAAGTGCCAAAAGCAGACGTGCGGGGTTTTGCTCGAAAACATCGCTTGTTCGCTTCATATCAAATCTCGCGCGCAAATCGTCAATCATGATTTTGCAGATTAAATCACTCTTTACACGTTGGATGTATTTTCACTTTGGTTCAGCTTTTGGTGGTGAAAAATGGTTGGGAACTCTGTCGGTTGGATGACGATATTTGACCTCCTGATCGTTTTCTTGTCAGGCTGGACCATAATCTTTTACATCCGAAATGCAGACAAATTCCGTGTTGCGAATGCGCAATTGGGCGCGCGTTCTATCCTCTTGGGAATCTGTATCACTGGTATTTATTATCTGTCTGACTTCGTCACAATGCACATTTTCCCAATGTTCATGCCAACGATGAAGGCGATGTCGTACATGAACTACCTCCATCACAATGTGAGCTGGTTTGTAATCGCGTTTTCTGTAGCTTTTATTGTGTTGGGTTTTCTGTATGTGACTCGTTGCGCGTTCCTGTCGAGGGAAAAGGTGGGAGCCACGCTTGCAGAACTGGAGCGACGAGACGCCGAGTTGATGGCACAGAATGAGCATTTCAAAGCCGCGCTCGACAACATGTCCCAGGGCCTGTGCATGTTCGATGGTAAGCAGCATCTCATCGTTTGCAATGAGCGTTATGCCTCAATGTATGGCCTTTCGCCGGAGCAAGTGAAGCCAGGCACGGCGGTCCGTCAGATCCTTGAAAGCCGTGTCGCAAATGGCGTGTGCGAGGTAAGCCCCGAAGAATATGTCGAAGAGAGACTCAACTGGATCAAAGAGATGGCGGCCACGAAGAGGATCGACGAACTCAGTGATGGCCGGATAATTGAAGTTACAAATCAGCCGATGTCGGGGGGCGGCTGGGTTGCCACGCATGAAGACATATCGGAACTGAAAAAAGTAGAAGAGGAATTGCGCACGAGCGAAAAGCTGTTCCGTGACTTCGTTAATAACTCACCATCCTCCATTTCCATGAAGGGACTGGACAGGACATATCTGTTGGTCAATGCGAAGTATTCAGAGTTCTTTGGCAGGAGCGCAAACGACATTATCGGTGAGAAACCTCATAACCTTTTCAACAAAGATTTGGTGGATTCCAACTTGTCACACGATAATGCGGTGTTAGAGGCTGGCTGCGCGGTCGAGCTGGAAGAAGAAGTGCAGGTCAAAGGCGAGACCAAAACACTTCTCACCGTGAAGTTTCCTGTCACTGACGATTCCGGACGGGTTATGGGCATCGGCGCGATAGCAACCGACATCACCGACCGTAAGATAGTGGAGCAGGAATTAGCGGACCACCGTGACCATCTGCAAGAGCTCGTCGATCAGGCAACCGGGGATCTGAAAATCAAAGCAGAGGAACTCAGACGAGCACTCGCCAAGGAGAAGGAATTGAACGAACTTCAGCGGCGGTTCGTGTCCATGGCAAGCCACGAGTTCCGCACACCTTTGGCTATAATTGACGCGACCGCGCAACGGATGAAAAACCAGGTCGATAAAAACCGTCTTACGCCTGATAATGCTATTCAGAGGGTCAAGAAAATCAGAGATGCAGTCAAACGCATGACTCGGTTGATGGAAAGCACGCTCGCGGCAGCCAGCATGGAGGAGGGGAAAATATCCTTCGAGATCGTACCCTGTGATATAGGAAAAATAATAAGTGAGGTTTGTGCGCGCCAGCAGGATATAGCACATACCCACGTCATAACCTACGAAGGTTCAGACCTTCCCGAATCCATCCAAGCCGACACTGGCGCTCTGGAACAGGTGCTCGCCAACCTGCTCTCCAATGCGGTGAAATATGCGCCGGATGCACCCAATATCGAAGTAAAGACGCGCAGAGAAGGACACCAAGTGGTGATCTCGGTGCGCGATCATGGCATCGGCATTGACACGGAAGACCTACACCGTATTGGTGAACGGTTTTTTCGCGCCAAGACCTCGACGGGCATTGTTGGAACCGGCATAGGCCTCAACCTGGTCAGGACACTGGTCGAGATGCACGGTGGCACGATGTCTCTCGATAGCAAGAAGGGAGAAGGCAGCACCTTCACCGTACACTTGCCCATCGCGGGACCTGATAAGTTAGAACAGCCGGAAGCCAGTGTGGCTTAGGTTGTTTGGCTAACTACACCCGCAATATAGCCCTTTTACACTGATCAGCAGCCGTCCACCCCTCCACATGCGAACAGTTTCTGACCTGTTGTGTGGAGTGACTCGGATGTCAGCTTCGGGTCGATGCTGTTGAAAAACTCTTTTTCGCAGGTTGATTGGAAAATTCCGGCTCCTTGGCCGAGTTTTCTAAAATTGAGCTGGGGGGACAGTCATTGCTGCGATATTTCGCTGTATGACGTCCTGAATAGACCTCACAGCCAATAAGGATGCTGTTTTAGATAAAACCGATTTCTGCCGAAAAATTCTCTCCTCAGAAATTTGGAGTTTTTCAACAGTATCGGTCAAAACCTGCCCATGGCTATTGCCCAACGATGCAAAGTATGACCGTTGCACTCCTTAAGCGGCCAATTATGAGGTCTGTCCGAACGAGCCAATTCTCACGAAACGTATCCTGCCTTTCTCCAAGTAGAAGTAAGGAGAAATACCATGATCACGCATACACTAGCAGCAGAAACCAAATCGATGCACGTTCCCTGGAACAAGGGCAAGCTCACCGGTCAAAAGCCACCGCTGCTGCCAAAGCATGTCTGGGCTATACGAACGCAGCTTCAATTGACCGGAAGGGTCCGTGATCTGGCCCTTTTCAACCTGGCGATAGACAGTAAACTCCGGGGCTGCGACTTAGTTGCTTTGAGGATCGAGGATGTTGCGCCACACGGCTATGCACTGGATCGGGCAACAGTCCGGCAGAAGAAAACTGGCCGACCAGTCAAGTTCGAACTGACGGACCATACGCGTGCGGCTGTAGATGAGCACCTCCGGTACAAACGCAGAAAGCACGGCGAGTACTTATTCTGCGGACATGGTCACCTATATCGCCACCTCTCAACGCGTCAATATGCACGCCTGGTCTCAGACTGGGTTGCGTTGGCGGATCTCGATCCGCTGCAATTTGGCACGCACTCGCTGCGCCGAACGAAGGCGACGCTTATTTATCGCAAAACCGGTAATCTGCGGGCCGTCCAGATTTTGCTCGGTCATACCAAGATCGAAAGCACTGTTCGATATCTGGGTGTTGAAGTCGACGACGCACTCGCCATCGCGGAGCAAATTGAGGTCTGAAACAAGAGGCGGAGCAGACATGCTCCGCCTTAACTTTTTTGGCTGATGAGTGCCATGAACGGTCATTCGTGTTGCCGGTGGAGGAGCCGTCCACAGCATCAATAGCAAACATCAAGTGGTCATTCGGTAAGGAACGTCTGCAAGTCACTGATGCAGCAGACTGCCATCGTCTGACTTCTGATGAATTGTGGTTTGTGGTAATCTGCGTGGAGCATCCGGCGACGGGAGCGACATTCTCGTCTCGGTGAAGAGAAGCGGGGGGGAAATCAATGAGAATCTTATACCTCTGCCTGATCTTGGTAGTTACCACGATATTCCTTTGCAGATCGAACGTCGCTTGGGCCGGCGAAACCCCGATTGGCCCAAAATGGTGGCCGTCACCCTATGGAGAGAAAGACGAAGCGGGGGCGACCAACCTGATCACGCCAGACAGGGTGCTTGCGGCAACAAAGATCATCAAAAAGGGCAAGGTCATCAGGATCGGTCGCGATTACGAGCGAGGAATGCCTCTCTTCGGCAACCGGGATTTTGCCCTGCGCATTCCCGGCGGGCCGACCGGTGGCCCATTCGGGAAGAATAAAATCATATGGAACGATGAATTCCTGGCCACTGAGATCGGGCAGGTAGGCACCCAGTTGGACGGTCTGGGGCATATCGGTGTGCATGTATCAGGCCAGGACGAAGGCGAGACGCGTTATTACAACGGGGTAACCGGCGCGGAACTGATAAGCCCTTACGGTCTGAAGAAGCTGGGCGTGGAGAAGCTCAAGCCGTTATTCACGCCAGGTCATCTTGTTGACATGGTCGCACTCAAGGGCGGAATGATGGACGCAGGCCAGGAGATCACGGTCGCGGATATTGAAGCGGCCCTGGCAAAGCAGGGCAAGAGCCACAAAGATATCAGGCCCGGTGACGTGGTGCTCTTATATACCGGCTGGAGAAGCCTCTGGATGAGGGACAACAAGCGTTTTAACGCTGGTCAGCCCGGTATCGGCGTGGAAGCGGCGAAGTGGCTGGCGAAGAAGCAGGTTGCGCTTGTTGGTTCGGATGTCTGGGGTATCGAGGTCGTGCCAAATCCCGATCCTGATCTGGCGTTCCCCGCGCATCAGATCCTGATCACGAAAAACGGGATTCTCTTGCACGAGAACCTTGCGACTGAGCGGCTGGCCTCGGCGGGCATATACACGTTCGCCTATATCTACACACCGGTGCCGATAAAGGGAGCAACAGGCTCGCCGGGATCGCCGATCGCTGTTTATTAACTGGATGCGACGGGATATCGGTCCAGAACGAAGCTATTGCATGTTTAAATTCGAGGAATGTCCGCTTCTCTAATTGGGTGTCATTGTCAAGCTCCGTGTTTCTTAGCGTTTGGTGTCATCACTGCGTGGGTCACGCTTCTCTACGAAGTCGGACTTGCGAAATGTGCAGACTGCCACAAGCATTGGTCGGATCGAACTGGAGAGCCTCGTTTTAGGGCGCGCTTAGTGCGGGGCGCTGACTTTTATTCCGAGTTCAGGGAGA
>CAYOEI010000084.1:0-15775 GCA_964402825.1 uncultured Hyphomicrobiaceae bacterium | reverse complement strand
GCAGATAAAGGAAGAGGCCGACAAACTCTTCGAAACCGTAGGCCTCGTTGAATTCAAGCACAAATATCCGCTTCAGCTGTCGGGTGGGATGCAGCGTCGCGCCGAACTCGCCCGGGCCCTGATTAACCAGCCGAAAGTTATGATTATGGATGAGCCTTTCAGAGGGCTTGATGCCATGTCACGCGAGCTTATGCAGGAATTTTTCCTTCGAATCTTTGAGAAAAACCGCCGGACAAACCTCTTCGTTACTTCGGAAATAGAAGAGGCAATTTTTCTCGCAGACCGGCTGGTGGTCCTGTCAAACAAACCGGCGCATGTTCGGGCGATTATCGACATCAAACTTGAGCGTCCGCGCACGTTCCAGATGTTGAGTTCTGCAGAAGCCTATGAATACAAACGCGAAGCGATGGAAATTCTGCACGAAGAGGCGTTGAAAAGTTTCAAGAGCTCCGGCAAGCAGTCCGACTTCGTCGAGGCATTTTCCGCGCGGAACGAATAGAGCAGATGCACCCCTTTGGCTTTTTGCTTCAACGCGAAGTTATTATCGGGCTCGCCCTGGCCGGAGGGCTTATTTCTACTGCCGGCGGTTTTCTGCTTCGCAAAAACTCCTCTACCAAACCCGAAACAGCTCGGTTCATTCTCAGAACCGGCTATGCTGTTTCATGGACAAGCGTTGCGGCATTCATCGCCGTGGGCTTTCTGTCCGGTTGGTAGGCTCTCCATCCTGCAATCATCGCCGTATTATTGAGCACACATCATGACGGTCCTGGTCGAAGCTAAAAAACTGACCCGATCATTCGGCAACCTCGTTGCGGTCAAGGATGTTTCTTTCGAGATCAAACAAGGGAGTGTCGTTGGATTTCTCGGGCCAAACGGCGCCGGCAAATCAACAACCATGCGGTTGCTGACCGGATATCTGCAAGCTGACAGCGGCACAGCCAGTATCGCGGGATTCGATATTTCCGCCGATACTCTTAAAGCGCGCGCGCAACTTGGTTATCTGCCCGAGGCGGCAACCGGCTTTCCCAATCTTACAGTTCGAGAATTCTTGAAATATTGCGGGGAATGCCGGGGCTGGTGGGGGAAAGATCTTGAGATTGCAATTGACCGGGTTAGCGATGAAACCAAATTGACGGCCTCGCTCAATCAAACAATTAGAACGCTTTCCAAAGGCTGGAGACAGCGCGCCTGGTTTGCCCAGGCAATGCTTCACAATCCACCGGTGTTAATCCTTGATGAGCCGACCGACGGGCTCGATCCCAATCAAAAGAGCCATGTCCGGAAGTTGATAAGGTCGATAGCGCAACACAAAGCGATCTTGTTCTCGACGCATATTCTCGAAGAAGCCGAAGAAATATGCGACCGCGTGATTATTATCGCAAACGGGCAGATCGTGGCTGACGGCACGCCTAAGAAATTATCTGGCCGTGAGGGGCGTTTGGCACCGGTGTTTCAAAGTCTGACGCAACCACAAACTACCGAATCGCGGAGTTGATGGTCCCATGACCGGTATCCAGGTTGCTGAACATAAATCAACCGCTTCAGGTGCGCTTTATGCTGTCTTCAGGCACGAATGGCGCCAGCTTATTTTTTCTCCCCTCACCTATGTTTTCCAGGCTGGGTTTCTGATTTTTCTCTCGGCCTGCATTTTTCTGATCGCGGATTTCTATGCCAGCGATGAGGCGTCAATCAGGTCCATGCTGACCTTTCTACCCTGGGTCGCCCTTATTCTTGTGCCTGCGTTGGCAATGCGCGCCTGGAGCGACGAGCCGGGAGACCGCGGTATCGAATTGACGCTAAGTCTGCCGGTACCACTGTGGAGTATCGTCGGCGGGAAATTTCTCGCGGGCGCCGCCGTACTGCTGCTGGTGCTTGTGTTTACCACACCCTTTCTTGCAACCGTTGCCTATCTCGGCAATCCCGACCCTGGTGTCGTGTTCGCAGGCTATCTGGCTGCTGCATTACTGTTGCTGAGTTTCTATGCAATTGCGCTCTTTGCCGCCGCAGTCATGCGCGAGCCGGTAGGCGCTTTTGTTCTTGGAGTTGCATTTCTTTTTTTCTTTTTGCTGCTGGGCTGGGATGTTTTTGGACGCTTGCTGCGCGATCAGATACCGGCAACCCTCTATGGTGCAATTGCCGGCTTCAGCCCCAAATTCTGGCTGGACCGGCTGGCCAGTGGCTATATTGAGCTCGCCGGGATTTTCTACTTCCTCGCAATGCCACTGCTCTTCCTGGCAGCAACAGCGATGGTGATTAAAGCGCGCGGCAAGAGCCAGACTATTGGCGTCAAGGCAATGCGTAGCATGGTTGCCATGCTCGGGTTTGTAGCCGGATTTGCGGTTCTGTTAGCCGTCACCCGCGAGATACCCGTCGGCTTCGATTTGACTTCAGAGAGAGAATTTACGCTGCATCAAGGGACCCTGGATGTTGTGAATAAACTGCCCAGCGGCGTGGAAATCGATCTTTACTGGAGCGAAAGCGAAGCCTCGGTACCGGCCGTGATCAAGTCACATGCACGGCGCATCAGAGACCATCTGCAAACGATTGCCTCTCGTTCGAACGGACGTGTGAGCGTTAATATTCACGACCCTGTTCCCGACAGTGAAGGCGAAGAAGAGGCTCTGGCAGCGGGTTTGCACAAGGTGCCTATGTCATCAGGAGATTCATTTTTTCTGGGCGCTACGCTGCGTCACGAAAAGCGCGCGGGAGCAATTCCCTATTTTGACATCCGGCGCGCGCGCCTGCTCGACTATGATGTCGCCCTCGCTTTGAATGGACTTGCCAAAAGCCAGGTAGCGAAAGTCGGCATTTTGAGCTCACTGTTACAGTCTCAAAACGTGTCGCAGATACGTCCTGGCCTGTCATTTATAAGCCAGCTCAAGCAGGCCTACGACATTGCCATTATCCCCCATTTCACGGCAGAACTTCCTGATAATCTCGATGTTCTGCTCATTATTGACGCGACAATTCTGCAGCGCGGCATGCTCTACCAGATCGACCAGTTCGTTATGAATGGCGGCAGCCTCATTGTCATGATGGACCCACGGGTCCGGTTTAATCCGGCAAGCGATGCCGTTACTCCTCAACCCTCGCAAGAGATCAATGATATTTCCGATCTTCTGCTGAAATACGGCGTGCGCTATCAGGGCGAACAGGTGACAGGCGATCTCAATCTGGCGTCATTCGTTGCCGACAAGCAGCAGAGGCGCCTGTCATATCCATACTGGATGAGAATACGCCAGGATGGATTGGCTGATACCCATCCGGTGACAGCCAACCTGAATGAGGTATTTTTTGCTGAAGCGGGCTCTTTAAGCATTGTTGCGGAAGACCAGGCGATACCAATCGTTTCAACGACCGAAAAAAGCGGAGGGCTTGAGCGCGAGGCTTTCACATCAGGAAAGCCAGAGGAGCTGGCCGCCAAATTTCAACCCGATGGAAAACGCCGAATAATTGCAGCAACTTTGCGCGGACCTTTCAAGTCAGCATTTGGCGTCAATACAGCTTCCCGGCCTGCAACTGCGGATGGGAAAAAGCATCTTGATCGTTCAACCGGTACGCCAATCATATTTGCAGTTGCCGACGCCGACTGGATTTTTGATCCCTTTTCCTTGCAACGAGTTGAGATGAATGGCCGCGTGGCTATCCGGCCGCTAAATGACAATCTGACGTTCTTGCTGAACATGATCGAATATGCGAGCGGCGATCCGGCACTGATAGCAATACGCTCGCGCGGCCAATTGCAACGCCCGTTCACACGGGTCGCGGCACTGTTTAGTCAGGCACAGCAGCGATACCGCGAACAGGAAGGCGAACTGGTTCGCAAGATTTCAAATGTTGAAACTGAAATCTCTAAAATTCCGTCAGCGGCCGGCTTCGAACGAATTGATCAGTTGCCGAAATCCATACGGCTCAATATCAGGGAGTTGCAACGCGAACTCTTGCCGGTTCGGAAAAATCTTCGCGAAATCAGACTGAAAATCCGTAATGATGTGGAACGCCTGGGGCGGCGCCTGACACTGATCAATTTGTTGACGGGGCCTTTTCTGGTATTGGGTTTTGGCGCCCTGGCGGTCGCATTGCGCCGGCGGAAACAGTACTGAGATATAGTCGACAGGTCTCAGGCCTGGCTCTTTGATCTGAACATCTTAGTGTACTCATCCCGGACAAGGCGAGCTGCAGTCACCGCATTTTTCATTAAAATCGAAACGGTTACAGGCCCAACGCCACCAGGAACAGGCGTGATCCAGCCAGTGATTTCCGCGCAGGAATCGAAGTCAGCGTCACCGGCGAATTTGATTTTACCGTTCGGGCCGGTCACTTGGTTGATCCCGATATCGATCAACGCGGCCCCCGGCTTGATCATGTCGCCGGTCACCAATCCTGGCTTTCCAACAGCGACAAATATGGCATCCGCCTGGCGCGAATGCACTGCCAGGTTGCGGGTCATGTGGTGGCAGACCGTAACCGTCGCGCCTTCGCTCATGAGCAGGAACGCGATGGGCTTGCCGACAATTTCGGAATGACCGATGACAACCACTTCCAGACCCTCAAGATGAAACCCGGTCCTTTTAAGAATCTCAACGGCGGCCACAGCGGTACAAGGGCCCATCACCAGTTCGTTATAGACGATGTTGCCGATGGAGGCCGGATGCATCCCTTCCACATCTTTCAGGGGATGCACCGCGGATTGCATCGCCTTGATCGGGATTTACTCCGGCACCGGGCGTTGTACGATGATCCCAGTGATCCTGGGGTCTGCATTGAGTTCATGAATTACACCCAGTAATTCATCGATCCCGACATTGCCGGCGAATATCCGTTCCTCAAAACCTATACCCGCTTTTTTGGCGGCGCGTTTTTGATTGCGCACATAGAGTTGGGAAGCCTCTGTTTCCCCGACGGAAATTGAAACCAAGTTCGGCCGGTATCCGGAGCTCGCGAGATCATCGATTTTCTCAGCGACTTCCACCAGTATCTCGGCGGTAATCTTTCGTCCATCCAGAATCTTGTGCCTGGTCTCTACACGGATATTTTCCAAACTTTGCGGGCTGGGCACAGACATCAGATCCTTCAATTCTTCACTCGAAAGGGTCTGAACCAACCCATAGATGCGAACCTCAACATGAGATCAATTGATTCAGTTTGCTGTTTCGCTGACATGTTCAATGGCCGGGTCGAAAACACGTTCCAACCACCTGCCACCCTGCGCAGGCCCGGCAGGCCCGGCAGGCCATTATTCACGAGGAGACTTCCCAACAATTTTTTATCGCTATTTGGAAGTTCGATGACAAAGCGTCGTAACGCCTGACTGTGTGCGGTCAGTACCTATTTCTTGTGCGTATTCTTCTATGAAATTTTGCCTGAATTCTTGCAGTGTTTCAACAGGTCATAATTTTCTAATATTGTAAAATCTATTTATTTTATAATATGTTAGGTTAAATCTATCTTCCATGACGGCGGTTCAAAACTGGCGAACTACTCGGCTGCTGCGCACCGTTCTCGACCGTTGCCGAACAATGGCATAATGGTCATAACCAACAAGCCAGAAGGAGTATTTTTACATGACGAAGGCGCTGACGAAAATTTCTGAGAACAAATGCTTTGGCGGCCGCCAGCTCCGCTTCTCGCATTCCTCGCAGGCATGTCACTGCGAGATGACATTTGCGATCTTTCTGCCGCCACAGGCGGAAGATGGCCCTGTTCCAGTATTATATTGGTTGTCAGGCCTCACCTGCACCGACGAGAATTTTGTCACAAAAGCCGGAGCGCAGAAATATGCAGCCGAACATGGCATTGCCGTCGTCGCGCCCGATACAAGCCCGCGTGGCGACGGCATTCCGGACGATCCCGAAGGCGCGTATGATTTTGGCCTCGGAGCCGGGTTTTATGTCAACGCAACTCAAAAAACCTGGTCTGAGCATTATCATATGTATGACTATATCGTGCAGGAGTTGCCTGGGATCGTGAATGGTAATTTCGCCGTTGACCCGGAGCGCCAGTCCATATTCGGCCATTCGATGGGTGGACATGGCGCCCTTACCATAGCCCTTAAAAATCCGGGCCGGTTCCGCTCCGTATCGGCCTTCGCGCCGATTGTGGCGCCAATGCAGGTTCCTTGGGGACAAAAGACGCTTGGCGGCTATCTTGGCGCCGATAGAGATGCCTGGAAGGCGCACGACACGTGCGAACTGATCGCTACCGCTAAAGAGCGGTTGCCGCTTCTCGTTGATCAGGGAGGCGCCGATCAGTTCTTAGGAGAGCAACTTAAACCGGAGCTTTTAAAGGCCGCCTGTGAAGAGCACGGCCATCCCCTCACTCTGCGCATGCAACCAGGCTATGACCACAGCTACTTCTTCATGGCCAGCTTCATGAAGGATCATTTCGTGCATCATTCCGCGGCGCTCACCAGGTAATCCACTTCAATCTAGTCGCCAGGTAAGAGAAGCAAAGCAGTCCCCAATTATTTGGCCTCATCCAGGCCGATATCTACCGCTGGCGCGGATTGGGTGATCCGGCCCACAGAAATAAAATCAACACCGGTTTCCGCGATTTCCCTGATCGTCTCGAGGGTGATGCCCCCTGACGCCTCGAGGGGAATCTTACCGTCAACAATCTTTACCGCCTGACGCAGCGCCTCAGGGCTCATATTGTCGAGCATCAGAATGTCGGCGCCGGCGGCCAAAGCTTCTTCCACCTGATCAAGCCGGTCACATTCAACCTCAACCTTGGTGAGAACGGGAACTTTTGCTTTTGCCCTTTTGATTGCATCGGTCAGATTGCCGGATACAGCAATGTGGTTGTCCTTGATCAACACCCCGCTATCCAGCGCAAACCGGTGATTGCGCCCCCCGCCACATACAACGGCATGTTTTTCCAACATGCGCAGCCCCGGGGTGGTTTTGCGCGTATCCAGCAATTGGCAATTGGTGCCCGTAATTTTGTCCACATACAGAGCTGTCAATGTCGAAATCCCGCTCATATGCTGTAGCAAATTCAGTGCAGTACGTTCAGCGGTTAATATATCACGTGCACGACCGGAAATGAGCATCAGGAGTGCGCCCGCTTCAACATGGTCGCCATCCTTGACCCGCACCTCAACATCTACTTCCGGGTCACAATATTCAAAAACCATTCGCGCCACTTCTATGCCGGAGATAACCAGCGGCTGACGGGCGTTCATGTTGAAAGCAGCTTTAACAGCCTCATCAATTATGATGATCGCTGTCAGATCGTAAATTCCAACATCCTCAGCGACAAATCGTGCGATTTGTTCCTGAACCATTTTATCGCTCAACAAAGGACATCTCCCAATAATCTGGACGTATTTTGAGTAACTTTTAATTACATATACTCACTTAGAGCACCAACAATCAAAGTCCGTTACTTCAAAATATATCCAAACTCCAGGGCTGCCTCGGTAAGCCAGTTAAGAAGCGAGCCGGCATAGCTACGCGGCACAGACAGCTCAAAGCATTGAGGAGAAGTGCGCTTCGCCACCAGCACCGGCATATGTTCGAGTGTGGAGTGGCTAGCTCCCTGAGCCGGGAAAACACCCTCATCGAGATCGAGCGATGTTCCCTTGGCCAAAAGGCGCGTGGCATCATCGCCGCTAATGCGCAGTACGAACCGGCCATGGCTTTGGTCAAACAGGGAAGCTGTATCTCCCAACTCATCCGCAAGCCGCAGCTCAACTTCTTGCGCGCTGTGTTCGGCGCTGAATACCCAATATTCCTGAGGCCCGGTTGCGTAAATATATAAGCCATATATTTGCCCGCCTTCCCGCGGGGCAAGAGATTCACTGATGCCAAGAAAGGAAGATATCCGGCGCGCCAGGGATGCGTTCTGACCTCTTCGCGCAATCACCTGAATCTGCGCGACGTTCGGCTGTTCCTGAATGACGAGATTAATTTCGCCGGCGCCGGCACGTGGATACCGGCCCGGTTTTAACAGGCGATCAAATGGGCTTTCGGATTGCACCATGTCAGTCACGCATCCTCCCCCCATCCGCGTCGAAGAACACCGGGCCGACGATTTCAACTTCGGCGGCCTCATTGTGCAGCGGTGAAACCGCATGCAGATATTCGCCGTGCCGGTCACGGCCGTTTTTCAAAAGCGCAAGGCCGATAAAATAACCGCAAGACGGGCTGAACACTGAAGTAGTAACGTGACCCTGTGAGATGCCGAGTTTGACCTCTTCCGGCTCGTTTACCAGATGCGCGCCCATACGGAATGTTTCGCCTTTGAGTACCGGTTTCAATCCGACGAGCTGAAGACGCCCCTCGCCTTCCAGGCCAGAGCGGCCCGCCATCCAGCGGCCCACATAATCTTTCTTATCCGACATCATGCCGCCTAACCCGAGATCATCTGCCGTTGTGCGGCCATCAAGTTCGGGCCCCGCCACATGCCCTTTTTCAGTGCGCATAACAGTCATGGCTTCGGTCCCATATGCAGAGATATGAAAGGGTTCACCAGTCTTCATCATCGCTTGCCAGACCTTCATCCCATAACCCGCGGGCGTATAAACTTCATAAGCCAGCTCGCCGGAAAAGCTGATGCGAGATACCCTCACAGGCGCTCCGTCAAGCTCCCCCTCTCCGATTGCCATGAATGGGAAGGCGTCATTAGAAAGGTCCAAAACCTTAATCGCGCGCAACAGAACCAGGCGAGACCTAGGCCCCGCAATAGCCATGGCGGACCATGCTTCACTGACCGAACAAAACTGGACATCCAGCGTCGGCCAGTGAACCTGATGGCAGAACTCCATATGTTGCATGACAGGCGCTGCATTGGCGGTGGTCACGGTGATGAAATAATGATCCTTGCCCAGCCGAGAAATTGTGCCGTCGTCAAACACCATGCCATCCTCGCGCAGCATCACACCGTAGCGAGCGCGGCCGATCTTCATTTTCGAGAATACGCCTGTGTAGAGACGATTAAGAAATTCGCCCGCATCAGGCCCTTTCAATTCGATCTTACCCAGCGTCGAGATGTCGACCATTCCCACGCCTGACCTGACGGTATTCACCTCGCGTTTTACGGCTGCTGCAAAGTCCTCACCCCCTCGTGGATAATAAAATGGACGCATCCATAACCCGGCTTGCGTAAACACCGCCCCATGGGCGTCATGCCAGTCATGCATGGCGCTATGGCGTACAGGTGCGAACTCGCTGGCCCGGTTCTGCCCGGCAAGCCCGCCAAGCGAAACCGCGCTGTAAAGCGGCCGGAATGTTGTCGTGCCTGTTTGCCCTAAGGTTTTGCCCCGCAAGTCCGCCAGAATGCCGAGCGCGTTTACATTGGAGAGCTTGCCCTGGTCGGTGCCCATCCCCAGCGTGGTGTAGCGTTTGGCCTGATCTGCATAGCCAAACCCTTCGCGCTGCGACAGCTCCAGGTCGGAAATCGTCACGTCATTCTGTAAATCAATGAAACTTTTGGAACTCTTTGCAAGTTTTTGCGGCAAACGCCAGAAGGGTGTGACGCCATAGACCGGCACATCTTCGAGCGCGGGAATAATTGCTTCCCCCTGCACGCGCAAACCGCATGCGCCAGCGGCGGCGCGCCCGGCTATGGCGGCATCGGACAAAGAGCGAGCAAGATCGAATGTGCCGGCAGCGCCGCCCGCTACAAACACACCCTCGCCCGGTTCTGCCATCGTGTAGGCCGAGACACTCTCATTCCAGGCCGGTTTTTGCCCAAGATGGGAGAGCAGATGAGTTGTCGGATTCCACCCCCCCGAAATGCAAATGAGATCGCAGCGCTTACGCTTCCTTCCGCCCTTGCCGCCAATTGGAGCAATCCGTGCGGAGCAAACACGTTTGCGCCCGCTCGTATCGATAATTGCTTGGCCGTATAGGACATCAACCCCTGCTGGAAGTATGTCCGCGCCCGTAGATTCATCCCGCACATCGACAACCGTGACCACTGCCCCGGCTTTCGCCAGATCGTGGGCCGTGAGGTAAGCGTCATCATTGTTTGTGAAAACCAGCGCTTCTTGTCCCGGCAGGACGCCGTAGCGGTTCACATAGCTGCGTGCGGCGCTGGCCAGCATCACTCCGGGGCGATCATTATTACCGAAAATAAGCGGCCGCTCGATGGCCCCGGCGGTGCAGATGAACTGCTTGGCGTGGAGTGTCCAAAAACGCTGGCGCGGAAGACCGGACACCTCTCCTAAATGATCGGTGACCCGCTCGAGCGCGCCAAAAGTCAGATCGTCATAGCGCCCGAACACGCTTGTGCGCATCAGCACCCGCACATTGTCTAATTCTCTCAGCTCGCTGGCAACCTCGCCAGCCCATACCGCGCCAGGCTTGCCGTCAATCTCAAATTGCTCACTGGCGAGATGCCCTCCCGGCTCTCGCTGTTCGTCAACAAGCAACACTCGCGCGCCGTTGCGCGCAGCCTCGCGCGCCGCTACCAAGCCTGCAGGACCTGCGCCAACGACCAGCACATCGGCGTGCAAATGACCATGCTCATAGCGGTCCGGGTCCGGTTCGTTGACCAAGGCTCCAAGCCCCGCGGCGCGGCGAATTACCGGCTCGTAAATCCGGTACCAGAAGGAGCGCGGCCACATGAATGTCTTGTAGTAAAAACCCGCCGGGAAGAACGGCTTTAGGACCGAGTTGACGGCCATAAGATCGAAATCCAACGACGGCCAGCGGTTCTGGCTGCGGGCTTCAAGCCCGTCAAAAAGCTCGACAGTTGTGGCCGGGATATTGGGTTCGGTGCGCCCGCCTTGCCCCAGTGTCACCAGCGCATTTGGCTCTTCAGGTCCGGCGGTGTAAATACCGCGCGGGCGGTGATATTTGAAACTGCGTCCGGTGAGATGCACCCCATGAGCGAGCAACGCCGACGCTAATGTATCCCCTTGGTGGCCAGTGAGCTCTCGTCCGTCAAATGTGAAATGCAAGGTGCGGGAGCGATCAACTATTCCGCCTTCAGGCAATCGGTGAATCTGGTTGCTCATATTTTGCCTCCGCTTTTTTGCGGAGCAGCCAGAACAACATGACTTATTTCATGGGTCCTGGTATCGCGCGTCACGATAAGCCAACTGCGGCACCCGGCGCCGTGATACCAATATTCCTTATGCTCGCCAGCCGGATTTTCGCGCAAATATACATAGTCCATCCAGGTGTCGAGGCTGGCGGATTCAGGTTTTTTAGGCCGTGCCATGGTGGCATCTCCACCATAAGTGAATTCGTTCAAGGGCCGGGGACCGCACCAGGGACAGTCAATACGCATGTGCTGCTCCTCAGTGACTTCCAGGCTGTGGACCAGCCCCGTTTTCATTGATGACAAGCCCCGTCTCGAAACGCGATAGCGTAAAGGGTCTGGACAGCTCATGCGGTGCGTCGTTGGCGATGAGATGGGCCATGGTCCAGCCTGAAGCCGGTGTTCCCTTGAACCCGCCATAGCACCAGCCGCCATTGAAATAGAGACCCTTCACGGGCGTTTTGGTAATGATCGGACTGCCGTCCATGGTCATGTCATTGATGCCGCCCCAGTGGCGCAGCAGACGCAGACGGGAGAAACAGGGCATGAAGGAAGCTGCGGCGGCGGCGGCGTGCTCCAATGACTCCATATTTCCGCGCTGGGCATAGCTGTTGTAGCCGTCCAGGCCGCCGTTAAAGACAAGCCCGCCTTTGTCTGACTGGACGACGGCGAAATGAGACGCGCCGAAGCTGACAACCGTATCGAGAATCGGTTTAACCGGTTCGGTGACAAAGCATTGCAGCACATGGCTCTCGATGGGCAACCTCAATCCGGCCATATTGGCTACAAGGGTTGAACGTCCAGCGACAATGATGGCGACTTTCTTGGCCTTGATGGGACCGCGATTGGTTTCAACCCCGCGCACGCGTCCCTTTTCGATTTTGATCCCGGTCACTTCGCAATTCTGGATAATGTCCACGCCGTGCGCATCTGCGCTGCGGGCGTATCCCCAGGCAACCGCGTCATGACGCACGCTCCCTCCGCGCGGTTGCAGCAAACCACCGCGTATGGGAAAGCGCGCACTCGGTGAAAAGTCGATGATGGGCACCAGCTTGCGCACTTCTTCGCGGTCTAGAAGGACCGCATCGACACCGTTCAACCGCATGGCGTTGCCGCGCCGGATTGCCGCGTCCCGCTGTGCCGGAGTGTGATAGGTGACGAGTACGCCGCGCTGGCTCAGCATTACATTGTAGTTGAGGTCCTGCGAGAGCCCTTCCCACAATTTGAGCGAATGCTCGTTGAAGGCGATATTTTCCGGGCACAAATAATTTGAGCGCACAATTGTCGTGTTGCGTCCGATATTGCCGTTGCCGAGATAGCTTTTCTCCAGCACCGCCACGTTGGTCAGTCCGTGATTGCGCGCCAAATAATGTGCGGTGGCGAGACCGTGGCCGCCGCCGCCAATAATAACAATGTCATAAGCGGGTTTGGGTTCGGGCTCACGCCAGACCGGGGGCCAGTGCTTGTGACCCGTAACGGCATTACGTATGAGCGACCCAGCACTATAGCGCATCATACCCGCCCCTTTAGCAGCGCACTCATATCGGGCGCGTTCTCAATATCCCAAAGACAGGAAAGGAGCGCTTCGCAACTCCCCTCAGACCATCCGGCGAAAATGCAGCATTCCCGGAATTTTCCGGACAGCGCCTCATCGCTCATCGGGTTTTCCGGCATGCCGGCCGGTGCGCCGAGAAATCCTGAAAACTCACCGCCCCCTTGCATCGAAACAAAGACCCGTGCGCATTCCGGATAGCGGGGCTGATATTCCACTCCATTCAAATCTTCAGCCTCGACCATCTTCACTTTGCTCATTGCGCTGTGCAGCTTCTCATCGTCCAGTGTTTCGGAGCAAATTTGTGATGGTCCCAGAGCGCCGAACGCCAGGATACAGCCGAGTGCAAATGTCATTGAAAATTGGGCTTGCGCCGGATTTACAGGATTATCATACACAAGGCTGATCTTGACGAGGTGCGGTACATCGCATCGCACTTGTTTTATTTGCGCGCGATCCAGTTGGTTTTCATCAATAAGCCTCTCTGTCAGTTCCGCCGCCGCCTGCGCCGCCGAGCAGACGGGATGGCGTTTCACGGCAATGCCCGGTGTCACGAGCCGCCATGTTTGCCCCAACTCGGCCAACCCCGCAGCGTCCGCGTAACCTTCATTCAGAAGCGCCAGGAACCCGCGTCGATCTTCAAACACATGTTTTGGAGCGCTATTACCCTGGGCCGCCAGGAGAGCAGATTCCAGTCCAAGACGCGCGGCCCGCCCGGCGGTAACCGGCTTGGCGTCGGTACCGAGCATGGCGAGCAAGCCATTGGCCTGAAGCGAGGCGAGCGCCAAGCCTGCAGCGGTTTTCTCTTCGCTGAGCACAAGCGCCTTGGCCGCACCCGCGCACGCGCCAATGGCTCCAAGAGTGCCCGTGGCCCACCAGCCGCTCATATAATGGCTTTCGGTGAGCGTCAGCCCCAGCGCATAAACCGCCTCCGACCCGGCGATAAAAGCTTCAAGAAACTTGGCGCCGGTGATATTTGCCATCTCTGCAGCCGCCAGCACGGCAGGCAGAACGATGGTCGACCCATGAACGACACCTGCGTAACTCGTATCGTCGAAATCGAGGGCATGGGCTGCAACGCCATTGGCCAGTACGGCGCCCAAAGCCGATGCTCCCTGCCCGGTGCCAAGCAGGGTGCACGATCCTGAACCATATTGCGCTGTAATATGCGCACGCATGTCGTTCGATACGGACAACTGGCTGCCCGCAATCGCGACGCCAATAGTATCGATGATGCAACGCCTGGCAATATTAAGCGCCTCGTCCGGAACGTCGCTCAGAGCAACCGAGGCGGTCCACCGGGCAAGACGGGAGGCGATGGCGGTCTCGTTGATGCTTTGAGCGTTGGCTTTCATAACACTGCCTTTAAAAAATTACCGGGGTGCATACGGGCTCCCTTCGCGTCAAAGGCTGGCTTAAGACTGGCGGAACCGGCAAACCGCTCACCCGCAACATCCACTTCAATACGCGCGCCTTCAGGATTTGGGCAAGCCTCGGTTGAGAGAGATGCCAGGATGACCGGCCGCTGAACCCTGTAGCCAAAAGACGCCGACGTTGCTTGTCCGGCGAACTCTCCATCCACATAGACCGGCTCGTCGCCAAGCGTTATGGCTGACGCATCATCAAGCAAAATCGTAACCAGGCGCGTGCGCGGCCCTTCGCGCCGTCTTGCGGCTGCTGCGTCAGAGCCAATGAACTCGGTGTCCTTCTTCATCATGAAATCGAGCCCGGCCTCGATAGGCGTCACATCGCCATCAAGGTCATGCCCCATGGCGAGAAAACGTTTTTCTATACGCATGGAGGATTGCGCATAAAGACCAGCAGGTTCAGCGCCAGCGCCCTTAAGCGCTTTATAAAGCGCCTTGGCGTCATTGGCGTCACATGTGAGTTCCCAGCCCGCCTCGCCAACATAGGAGAGACGTGCCGCCCGGACGCGAATGCCAGCGAGCTCGGCTTCACAATGCCGGAAATAGCCAAGGTCAAGCAGAGCCTTGCCGCGGAGTTCAGCGGCAATCGATACCGCCCCCGGCCCCATCAGGCCAAGCACCGCCATGCTCTCTGTTTCATCCGTGAGAGTGACATTCTCATCTCCCAGATGGCGGCGGAGCCACGCCATGTCACGCTTGGGTGCAGTGCTGCCCACATACAGCAGGTAATCATCCTGCGCCAGACGCAGCGCGGTGAGATCGCTTTCAAAACCCCCATTGGAGTTCAGCATGGAGGTATAGATGGCGCGGCCCGGCGCTCTCGTCATGTCATTGGCGCAAACCCGGTTCAAAAAACGTTCTGCGTCCGCGCCCCGGACCCGGATCTTGCCAAAGGTCGAGAGATCGAAAATCGCCGCCCGGGTATGAGCGGCATCGACTTCACGGCCCACCTGATCGAACCATTCCGGTTTGCCATATGTCAGCGCTGGTTCGCCATCGCTGTTGAAATACAGCGGCCGCTCCCAGCCAAAAAACTGCCCAAAGTGAGCCTTCTCCTCAACCCACTCGTCATGCAACGGGGTTTTGCGCAAGTCGCGCGCCGTGGACCATTGGTGGCCAGGATAGGAAATCGCATAATGATGCCCAAGGACTTCCGAAGCACGCTCCATGAGCGTATCAAGCCGGTTCTGCACCGCCGGAAAGCGCCGCGGATCAACTTCGTGAAGATCAAAGGGAGCCGTTCCCTCATTGATCCATTGCGCCAGAGCCCACCCTGCCCCGCCGCCAGTTGCGATGCCAACCGAGTTCATGCCGCAACACAGCCACAGGCCTGATGTTTCCGCGCTTTCGCCAAGCAGAAACGCGCCGTCCGGTGTGAAACTTTCAGGACCATTGAGCAGCATGCGCACCTCAGCCGTCTCCAGCGCCGGGATACGGTGCAGTGCATGTTGCATCATCGGTTCAAAATGATCCCAATCCTCATTGAGCAAACCGAAAACGAAATTCTCGCCAAGCGTCGCCGGGTCAATGGGTTTGCCTCTTGGCTCAAAGCAGCCGACCAGCAGCCCGCCAACTTCATCGCGAATATAAAGATGGGAGTCATGATCCGACAGCGTCGGCAGGTGGGCGTCAATCCCATCTATGGCTTTGGTCAGCAGATAGAAATGCTCACACGGCACGAGCGGAGCTTCGACTCCGCCAAGCCCGGCAATCTCGCGGCTCCACAGACCCCCGCAAACAATCACCGTGTCAGCCTGTATGGTTCCATTGGACGTTTCAACGCCGGCAATCCTGTCGCCGGATTTAA
>CAYOEI010000083.1:0-4360 GCA_964402825.1 uncultured Hyphomicrobiaceae bacterium | reverse complement strand
GTGCGTGAGCGCGCGTGCCGGCAAGCAGGGCGCGCGGCAGCCGGTGCGATGCTGCAGGGAAGCGGTGACGCGGCAATGCGAGAAGATCGGATAATTTCGGCAAACCGCGCGAGGCGGCTTTAAGAACAATCGCGCGCCGATCAAGCGTGCGGCGCTGTGCGGCCCCCACCCGTTGACGGTTTTGCCCCAGCCGCTCCAGCAGATCGGAGAGAACCGGCACCGCCCATTCGGCCGCCTTGGTCGGCGTTGGCGCGCGGGCGTCCGCGACAAGATCGATTACCGTCCAGTCGGTTTCATGGCCAACAGCGGAAATAAGCGGAATAGAGCTCTCAGCCGCCGCGCGCGCCACCTGCTCCTCATTAAACCCCCAAAGGTCCTCCAGAGAACCGCCGCCGCGCCCTACAATCAGCACATCGGGACAGGGTAAATCGTCGCTCTCAGCGAACGCATTAAACCCGCGAATGGCGGCAGCCACTTCCGCGCCGCTCGTCGGCCCCTGTACGCGCACCGGCCAGACAAGAACATTGACGGGAAAGCGCTCGGCAAAGCCGTGCATCATATCGCGGATGACGGCGCCCGAGGGCGAGGTGACGATGCCCACAACCCTTGGCATGAAGGGAATGGGCTTTTTACGTTCCTCATCGAACAGACCCTCTGCCTCCAGTTTCTTTTTCAACTTCTCTAGCTGGGCCAGAAGCGCGCCAGCGCCTGCGGGCTCAAGCGAATCGATGATGATCTGGTATTTGCTTTGTCCCGGGTAGGTCGTAATCCTTCCCGAGACGACAACCTCCATCCCCTGCTCCGGCTGCACGCTCATCTTCGCCGCCTGCCCGCGCCAGATGATGCCGGCGAGTACGGATTTTTCATCCTTGAGATCCAGATAGACATGACCCGACGCCGGACGCGAGATGCGCCCCAATTCACCGCGCACCCTGACATAAGTGAACCCGTCCTCAATCGCGCGTTTGATGGCGAAGGAGAGTTCCGAAACGGTGAACTCCGCCACATTGCCCAGCGGCTCAGCGCCGCCGTTATCGAGGTTATCCACTTGGCTTTTGCTCATGGCCTTTTCCTTAAGCTCGGCACAATGTTACATCACGAGAGACATTGGAGAGCAATCGTTTGTGCAGGTGGTCATACTCATGAATATTCTTGTTATTGGCTCGGGTGGACGCGAACACGCGCTTTGCTGGTCTCTGCCCTCCAGCCCGATGCTGACAAAACTTTATTGCGCGCCGGGTAATGGCGGCATTGCCGCGCTGGCTGACTGCGTGGCCATTGATATTTGCGACCATCAAACCGTGATCGATTTTTGCAAGGACAAGAAAATTGATCTTGTGGTGATCGGGCCAGAAGCACCGCTGGTTGCGGGCATGGCGGATGATTTGAGGGCACAAGGCATCAAGACGTTTGGCCCCTCGAAAGCCGCTGCTCAACTGGAGGGCTCAAAAAAATTCACCAAGGAGCTCTGCGACCGCAAGAATATTCCGACCGCAGCTTATGGGCACTTCACCGACGCTGAATCCGCCAAAGCCTATACACGCGAACAAGGCGCACCCATCGTCATCAAGGCCGACGGTCTCGCGGCTGGAAAAGGCGTGACCGTAGCCCAGACGCTGGAACAGGCATTTGAAGCAATCGATGACTGTTTTTCGGGAAGGTTTGGCGAAGCCGGGGCGGCAGTCGTTGTCGAGGAATGCATGATCGGTGAAGAAGCAAGTTTCTTCGTTCTGTGCGACGGCAAACATGTTCTCCCCCTGGCGACGGCCCAGGATCACAAATGCGCATTTGATGGCGACGAGGGCCCAAATACAGGAGGCATGGGCGCCTATTCCCCGGCGCCTGTCATGAGCGAGGCCATATGCGCGCAGGCCATGGAGGAGATAATTCTGCCCAGTGTTGAGGGCATGGCGGAAGCTGGAATGCCCTACCAGGGCGTCCTCTATGCGGGCTTTATGATCACCGATACAGGCCCAAAACTGATCGAATATAATGTCCGCTTCGGCGACCCGGAATGCCAGGTGCTGATGACGCGGCTGAAATCCGATTTTCTCCCCGCTCTGCTGGCGTCAACCGACGGCATTCTCAATCATGTCGATCTGCGCTGGCATGACGATGTGGCGCTGAGTGTTGTCATGGCGACGCGCGGCTACCCCGGAGACTATGAAAAAGGCTCGCTCATTTCCGGGCTTGAAGACGCTGGCAGTGATGAAAACGTCGAGATTTTCCATGCCGGCACGGCCCTTAAGGAGGGACAGATCATCGCCACTGGCGGGCGCGTGCTCAATGTGACGGCGCGCGGGGCGACAGTGCGTGAAGCACAGGAGCGCGCTTACGGAGCAGTTGAAAGAATCGATTGGGCGGAAGGATTTTACCGCACCGATATCGGCTGGCGCGCTATCGAGCGCGAGGAGCAGGCCGCGTGAGTCATCCGCCTGATCTTTTTCCCGGTTTCAAATCGCGGACACTCAAGACCAGGGATGCTGAAATTTTTATGCGGCTTGGCGGCGAAGGGCCGCCTCTTTTGATGCTGCACGGTTATCCGCAAACTCATCACGCCTGGCACAGGATCGCCCCGGAGCTGGCTGAACATTTCTCATTGGTGATCGCCGATCTGCGGGGCTATGGGCAAAGCTCCTGCCCGCCATCGGATACGAATCATTTTGCATATTCCAAACGCGCCATGGGCAACGACATGGTGGAGATCATGGATCAACTCGGCCATGAGAGTTTTTCCCTGCTCGGCCACGACCGGGGTGCGCGCGTCGCCTACCGCATGGCATTCGACTATTGCGAAAAAATCGAGCGCCTTGCCATGCTGGATATCTTACCGACCTATTCCATGTGGCAGAGCATGAATCACGGCCTCGCCATGTCGGCCTATCACTGGCCATTCCTGGCCCAGCCTCACCCGATGCCGGAAACACTGATCGGCAAGGCGCCGGAATATTATGTGGAATATACGCTGGCCAGTTGGACGCTGGCGAAAGATTTGTCGATTTTCGACGAAACCGCGCTTGGCCATTACCGCGCCCTGCTGACTTGCGAAGATAGGCTTCATGGGGCGTGCGAGGATTATCGTGCGGGAGAGACCTATGACCGCCTCACAGACGAAGCTGATCTGAAGGCCGGGCGTAAAATAGCCTGCCCCACGCTTGTCCTTTGGGGCACGGATTACGTTGCTAAACGCGCCGGGGACCCGCTCAAAGTCTGGCGCGAATGGTGCACTGACGTTCAAGGTGCGCCCATTGTCAGCGGCCATTTTCTGGCCGAGGAAAACCCGCAGGAAACTTTAGAATACATCCTGCCATTTTTGCAGAACCAGAGCCTTTCATGACCGCCCGGACCGACATGCCAGATTCGAGCACTCCAGGTTTGCAGTCCAGAATTGGTTTGGCGCTTGGCGGCGGCGGCGCGCGCGGGCTTGCGCATATCATGGTTCTGGAGGTTTTCGACGAGTTGGGCATCAAGCCCGCCATTATCGCCGGCACCAGTATCGGCGCCATCTTCGGCGGCGCCTATGCGGTAGGACTCACAGCTAAGCAGATCAGAAAACGCGCGGAAGACATTTTCAATCACCCGGCGGACATCGCGCGGCGTCTCTTTTCAGGAACCCCGCGGGACTGGATGGAACTGTGGACCTTACGGCCCTTCAGCTCCTCCCTCATGAATGCGGAAAAACTACTTGAGATCATAATTCCCGAAGCGGCAGCGGCCGACTTCAGCCAGCTCAAAATTCCGTTCCGGGCCATTGCCAGCGACTATCGCGAACAAGTGCCTGTTGTTCTTGAAACCGGCTCCTTAGGGAAAGCCATTGCTGCGAGCATGGCGCTCCCTTCTGTGTTTCGTGCAATAGAGCATGAAGGACATATTCTCGCCGACGGCGGTCTCACCAATCCCCTGCCCTATGATCTGCTCGCACCTGAAGCCACGCTTACCATCGCCATCGATGTCACGGGGCAATTGCGCCTTAAGGATGACAAAACGCCAAGCGCCCTTGAAGCTGTCATGGCCTCCTCGCAGATCATGCAAAATGCAATCGTCCGCGAGAAACTCAAACGGCATAAGCCAGATATATTCATCAGGCCTCCCGTATACGATTTCCGTATTCTCGAATTTTATAAAATCCGCGACATTCTGGCTGCTGCCGAGCCAATCAAGGATCAGTTGAAGCGGGAACTTGAGGAAAAGCTCAGCGTCGTTCCCGAAAAAAGCGTTTGAGTAACTCACCAGCCCGGGTCTCATCTATACCGCCATAAACCTCCGGTGCGTGGTGGCAGGTCGGCGACTCAAAAAAACGAACCCCGTGCTCCACGGCTCCTCCTTTAAGATCACTCGCCCCGAAATAAAGCTTTGCGAT
>CAYOEI010000082.1:0-7057 GCA_964402825.1 uncultured Hyphomicrobiaceae bacterium | reverse complement strand
CACGCCCTTGACCCACAATTTCTGCGAGTCCTGTAATCGCATCAGGGTCACGTGCACCGACACCTTGTATATGTGCCTGGGCCAGGACGACGCTGCCGATCTGCGTGCGCCGCTTCGCGCCGCCGATAGCGATAATCTGTTGTCCGCGGCCATTGATGAGGCCATTTCACGCAAGCCCAAGGGGCACGATTTTATTATCGAGCGCGGCAACAGCCGCCCGGCGGTTTCACGGCATATGTCCGTTACCGGCGGGTGATCTTCCAGACCCTTTCTTTTTAATACGGAATCAATAGTGGAATTTATGCGGGTCTGCAGGGCCCTGATTGCTTCGTCTCAAGTTCAATCTCGATCAGGCGGTCCAGCTGTGCGCGCGAGATGTTGCCTTGCACGATTGTCCGGCCAACAACCAGAGCTGGCGTACCGATCAGGCCCAATGCCGTGGCAAGCCGGGAATTGCGCAGTAGTGCGCGCGTGATTTCATCGGCGGCCATATCTTTGCGCAGCCGCGCGACGTCCATGCCAAGCCGTTTCGCCACATCTTCAATATATCCGATTGTCGGGATCAATTTCGCCCGCATCATCCGGCGATGGAAGGGCTCGTATTTTTGCTGCTTGTCCGCCGCGAGGGCCGCGCGCGACGCAATCGTGGAGGCGTTCGAGAGGATCGGCCACTCCTTGAAAACCACCCGGACGCGCGCCTCACTTTCCTGGATACCGGCGAGCATCTCCGTGAGTTTTTTGCAATAGGGGCACCGATAGTCGAAAAATTCGACAATGGTCATGGGGCTCTGCGCGCTGCCCGCCGAAGGGGAAGCCGTATCGCGATACAGCGCGTCACAAACCTGCCGGCGCGAAAAATCCGGCGATTTCGCGCCCGATTCATCCTGGCTACCCGGTATTCCGGTTAAAAAAGTAACCGGCCGTGTGGAGCGCTTTTGAAGTGCCAGTTCCCTGAAACCTTCAGGTTTCGCGACCGCTCTGAAGGTAAGTTTTTCAGCCCGTCCAACCCATAGCGCAAACAAACCCGTTACGGCGATGAGGACGATCAGAATCGTGTTTCGATAACGCATAAAGCTTCATATACAGCCCGATATACGACCCGGCCCTGCATCCTCATATGGTATCGCTACACAAAACCAATAGCGGTGAAATATAACCGTAATGAGATGATACCCAGCGCGTCAGCGCTCAATAACGATTGCGGGCGCAGCGCGGGCATCTTCTTCCTGCACGATGCCAGCCCATGCTTTATCCGCAATCTCCCGATAGGTTGTGGCATGATCGGAATCGGGCTGGGAAATAACAATCGGCTGGCCGCTGTCTGATTTTTCACGAATGTCCATATGCAGCGGCACTTCCCCAAGGAATGGCACACCGAGCTTTTCAGCTTCCGCGCGCGCGCCGCCATGGCCGAAAATATCGGATTGCTCACCGCAGCTGGGGCATACGAAATAGCTCATATTCTCGACAATCCCGAGCACCGGTACATCCACCTTGCGGAACATGTTCAAACCCTTGCGCGCATCAATAAGCGCCAGATCCTGAGGCGTCGAAACGATGATGGCGCCAGCGAGAGGAACCTGCTGCGCCATGGTCAGCTGGGCATCGCCGGTGCCGGGCGGCATATCCACCACCATCAGATCAAGCTCACCCCAGTCGACCTCTTTCAGCATCTGCGTAATGGCCGACATGACCATCGGCCCGCGCCAGATCATTGGTGTGTCTTCTTCAACCAAAAATCCCATGGACATGACTTTGAGCCCATACCCTTCCATGGGTTTCAGAATATTACCCTGCGTTGCCGACGGACGGCCGGTAATCCCTAACAGCCGCGGCATGGAAGGACCGTAAATATCGGCGTCCAGCACTCCCACTTTCAGGTCATTGTCCTGAAAGGCAAGCGCGAGATTGATCGCAGTCGTTGATTTGCCGACGCCGCCCTTGCCCGATGCAACGGCGATGATGTGCTTCACGCCAGGCACGCCAGCGGTTTTAGCCTCGGCGCCGGGGCCACCCATTGGTCCTCCTTGGGGCCCTCCTTGGGGACCACCTTGAGGCCCACCCATCGGCGGCCCTGGAGGCGGGCCTTTGGGAGCCGCAGCCGGGGCGGAACTGGCTTTGTGGTCCGCAGTCAGGGTAACCGTGGCCGAACTCACTCCGGGGAGTTCAATAACCACATTTTCCGCTGCCTGGCGCAGGGGCTCAAGTTCCTCCGCGCGCGCCGGATCGACGGAAATGGCGAAATACACTTTATCTTTATGAATGACGATTTCAGAGATGAGACCAAGCGCAACAATATTGTCGGAAAGCTCCGGGCCTTTTACCCGTTCGAGCTCTTCAAGCACCTGCTCTTTCGTGACCACCTTGGCCGTGTCAGTTTTCTTTGTCATGGTCGTACACTTCCTCGCGCACCATCACTTGCTCGACGGCGAATTGATACGCTCTATATTCATGTGATTGCGTTGCGGGCATTTAGCACACATTCCGCGCACTCAACAAATAGACTTGGAGTCTGCGGCAATACGGCGCTGGACGGCACTTGGCGGCATTGGCAACTTGCGCGCAAGTTATCACTAGTTCTACTTTCTTTTAAAATCACTCCGGGCCTAGCCCGGCAAATACGGAGCCTTAGTCAGTTGAAAGAATTCACCGTCCAGCCCAATCCGGATGATCCAGCTCTTTCCACCCCGGTTCGCGGGCGTGATCATGAGAACAAGGAGATTGAAACCTCCGTCGTCACCGAACGGCCGCTAACGCTGTTCCTGAACGCTCAGGAGATCGTCACCATGATGACGATCGGCGATCATCCTGATCTGCTGGCTGCCGGCTATCTTTTCAACCAGAACATGCTGCGCGCCGATGATGTCATAACGGCAATCGACCATGACGAGGATCTTGAAGTGATCGTGGTGCGCACAAAGCGCGAAACCGATTACGAGGAAAAACTCAAAAAGAAGGTGCAGACTTCGGGATGCGCGCAAGGCACCATGTTCGGTGATTTGATGGAAGAGTTTGAGGACGCCACACTCAACCCCGCCGCGCGCGTCCACACCTCCTGGCTTTATGAGCTGCAGAAGAAGATCAACACCGTGCCATCGCTCTATCTCAAGGCCGGCGCGATCCATGGCTGCGTTCTGTGTGAAAAGGACAAGCCCGTGATTTACGTGGAAGATGTGGGCCGCCATAACGCGGTCGATAAAATCGCCGGTTATATGCTGCTGAACAACATCCCCGCCGATGACAAGATCTTCTACACCACCGGACGGCTGACATCTGAAATGGTCATCAAGACCGTCAAGATGGGCATACCCATATTGTTGTCGCGCTCGGGCTTCACCGCCTGGGGCGTCGATCTCGCCAAACAGGCAGGGCTCACATTAATCGGCCGCATGCGCGGAAAACGCTTCGTGGTTCTGGCGGGCCATGCCCGTGTCATCTATGACGCGGACCCGGGAGGCGTGGCGGATGAATCTGCAAAACATGCCCGCAAGTCGAGCCAGCCCGAGGAAGCTGCATGAGACGCCGCCATGCCCGGTAATTTTCAACCCATTCAAGAACCCATCCTTGGCGTGCTGCTGGCGGGCGGCCAGTCGCGGCGCATGGGCGGCGGCGACAAATGTCTGCTGGAGCTGGCCGGCAAGCCGCTCCTCGCCCATGTCATTGAGCGGCTCAAACCGCAAACAGGCACGCTTGTTCTGAATGCCAACGGCGATCTGAACCGCTTTGCTAAGTTTGGTCTGCCAATGGTTCGCGACCCGGTGGAAGGCTTTGCCGGACCATTGGCCGGTGTGCTGGCCGGGCTTATCTGGGCGAGGGAAAATGCGCCTGAAGCGCGCTGGATAGTTACCGCAGCCACCGACACCCCGTTTTTCCCCAATGATTTGGTAGCAAAACTCCTCGACGCAACGAAGGACCAGTATCCGGCCATCGCTCTGGCGCAATCGAACGGGCGCGTACATCCGGTATTCGGCCTGTGGCCGGTTGCGCTCGCCGATGATCTGCATGAGGCCCTGACAAGCGGCACCCGCAAGGTGCTGCACTGGACCGGCAGGCACACAACCACAACGGCTGAATTCCAGCTGGCGCAAACCGGCGCTGCCACGCTCGACCCCTTCTTCAACGTCAATTCACCCGATGACCTCGCCCATGCCGAGGCCGTATCCGCGGAGATAATAACAACATGACCCATAAAATCTTCGGGGTGATCGGCTGGAAGAATTCCGGCAAGACGACGCTCATGGCCTGTCTTGTGGAGGAGTTTTCCCGCCGCGGGCTCGTAGTGTCCGCCATCAAGCACGCGCATCACTCATTCGACATCGACCATAAGGGCCGGGATTCCTACAAATTTCGTGAAGCCGGGGCCCGGCAGGTGGCGTTGATATCTCCCAAACGCTGGGCGCTGATGCATGAGTACCGCGATGAAGAGGAGCCGGATTTTAAGGAAATTCTCTCTCACATTGGCCCCTGCGATCTGGTGCTGGTGGAAGGGTACAAGGGCGGCCCGTTCCCAAAAATCGAAGCGCGCTCTTCGCGCTCCTTGACCCGTGAACCCCTCTCGGGAGACGATCAGCTCATCGTAGCCATCGCCAGCGATGGGGAAATGGACACCGGCGTCTTGCCTGGATTTGATGTGAACGACATCGGCGAAATCGCGGACTTTATAACCGGCCATCTCGGTCTTGAGAAAAAATGACCCGAAAACTTCGTAACGACTGTTTCCTGCATGATAGCGAGCGCCTGACGCACGCCGAGGCGGTTGCGATCCTGCGCGAGCGCATGGACACGGTCGTCGATGTGGAACAGGTGCCGGTTGATCAGGCATCGGGGCGCATTCTGGCTGAAGATGTCATCGCACCGCGCAATATACCGGCCGACGACAATGCCGCCGTGGATGGGTACGCCTTCGCACACTCCGACTATGACGAGGAAAAAGGCAGCACCTTTCGCGTGAGCGCGCGCGCGGCCGCCGGGCATGCATTACGCGATGCAATCGAGATAGGATCGGCGGCTCGGATTTTTACCGGCGCGGCCATGCCCAACGGGCTGGACAGCATTGTGATGCAGGAGGA
Organism: uncultured Hyphomicrobiaceae bacterium; assembly: GCA_964402825.1. Lineage (GTDB taxonomy): Bacteria > Pseudomonadota > Alphaproteobacteria > Rhizobiales > Methyloligellaceae > UBA2767. Next base: position 1,988 of record CAYOEI010000082.1, on the reverse strand, counting down.
TACCGATACCCAAACCAAGGGCAATGATATCTGGGTGACAATCCCTGGCGGATTGAAGCACGGCGCCAACTGCCGCCTGGCCGGGGAAGACGTGAAAAAGGGGGCGGTGATGCTTGCCGCGGGTTGCCGCTTGCGCCCGCAGGATACCTCCAGCGCCGCCGCCGCCGGTCATGCAACGCTGAGCTGTTACCACAAACCCAAAGTGGGAGTGTTTTCCTCCGGCGATGAAATTATCCGCCCCGGCGAGCCGCTTGAGCCGGGACAGGTTTACGACGCCAACGCGCCCATGCTGCGCGGGCTTATAGAGGCCGCCGGAGCTCATTATAATGATCTTGGCGTGCTGCCGGATGAAGCAGACGCGGTTCAGGCGCGCCTCAAGGAGGCCGCGGCACAATATGATGTGGTCATTACCTCGGGCGGCGCTAGCCGGGGCGATGAGGACCATCTGGTGGACGCGGTCGACGCGCTTGGCACGCTGCATATGTGGCAGATCGCCATAAAGCCGGGGCGGCCCATGGCTTTTGGACAAATCGGCGACTGCGTGCATATGGGCCTGCCCGGTAATCCAGTCGCGGTGTTTGTGTGTTTTCTGCTTTATGTCCATCCCGTTCTGGTGCGCCTCGGCGGAGGCGCATGGCGCGAACCCGCGCGCTATCCCTTAAAAGCCGCTTTTACCGTGCCTAAGAAAAAGACCGGGCGGCGTGAGTTCTGGCGCGGCTTCCTGACCACCGGCGAGGATGGGGTCCTGCGGGCGGGTAAATTCGAGCGCGACGGTTCAGGGCTGATATCGGGGCTGTGCGAGGCGGACGGCCTCATTGAAGTGGCTGAGGATGTGACGCAGGTCAACAAAGGCGATGAGATCACCTTTATCCCCTTTACCGAATTCGGCATCCGCAGAGCCTAGCAAACCCGCCTCTCTCACCACTTTTTGAGTCAGGCCCTCAGTTTGCCTGAAAAACAGGATTCCAATATTTTTTTGTCCGCCGCCCAAATTCGCACACATTGCAAGGCTTCTTTAACCCTGCCCGGTTACTCCTATTGTTAATCGGTTCGATTGTTTTGCGTTTTAAGGGACCGGTCTTGGGGCAACCGGAGATGAAATTCTATGCGATTCGACAACCATCACCATCAAGATCAAGCAACACCAGATTTAATCTCCCAAAGTAGGCATGAAACTAATTTTCATCGGTATCTAGACTGGCTGGACCAGCAAAAAGACGCCGATCCGGCTGCGCGCCAGATAACGATAATTGCGCGCTCCCCCCACTCTCCGGTTATCCTGGCCATGTGCGCGATGAGAGAAAGCCTCCGTGCACGGCAGATCTGTGTGCAGGTTGTTTTCTCGGACGTGGACCCCGAAAAAGCGCTTAGATACGCCTGGAATGTGATCTCAGATCTTTCCAAGGATCGTGAACATGGCGACCTCATTCGCTGGGCCAGCTCTCATGGAATTCTGGAAGCCCATGAGCAGATGGTGCTCGGCCAGAAAATGTGCTGGCTGGGTGACGCCATGCGGCGTGAACCGGGACGGCGCGATGGATTTGATGTGTTCGACGCGGACGCGCCGCAAACCTGCAAACTGAGCATCCAGTCTTTTGCCGCAATGTGGAAATACGCGACACCGGTGCCCAATTGGATGCTGCGTGAAGCCAGCGAGCGGCGCCCCAACGCGACTTTCGCCGGACCCGACCAAAGATCATTGGCCACTTTGTCCTTTTTCCGGCAGCTCGAAAAATCGGGCACATTCAGCCATTAGAGAAAAATTTAGGTTCCGGGACGTTTTTTAAGCTCTGGTTTAAACATCTCTCAACATCCCTTGGTTAGAGTCGCCATGCCTTTCCGTTTGCATGAAGCCAGGGAGAATTCCGGGCATGCTGAATACAACAGCCAGAGTGATATTTGCCTCCGCCCTGCTGGGATTCCTCGCAACCCCGGAATTAGCGCAAGCAACGGCGAAAAAGAGCGAACAACCAGCAGCAAGCCACGGG
>CAYOEI010000081.1:0-2710 GCA_964402825.1 uncultured Hyphomicrobiaceae bacterium | reverse complement strand
GGCACTCGACGGGATTTTTCCACCAAATCTTTTATGGTCTTGCCCTTATAAACCTCAATATTTTCGATATCACTCTTGGCAACGGCCGTGGGTATCGGAGCGATGGACACGGTAAACCCGAGCAACGCAAGTGCCCCGAACGTCGCGGCCGCCAAACTGCCTATTGTCTTGGTCATCGCCAAAACCTCCCATTCATCTTGCCGACAGCGTCACCGCGATGTCGGTCCTGTAAGCTTGTACCGCGGGCAATGCGGCCGATACGAGTCCAACCATACCAGACAGAAGCAACAGGTACCATTCCTCCTGGACCCAGATCACGCCGGTGAGCCCCATGGCTCTAGCCTGGGGCAGCAATTGACCAAGAAATTCTGTAACCGCGTGCCCGATAACGATTCCCGTCACTGTCCCGGCACAGGCCAAAATCAGGCCTTCCAGCAGAATCTGACAGAAGAGCTTCCCTCGCGTTGCACCCAGGCTACGCATGATGACGATATCATAGCGGCGGTTCTGCATGGCGTTATAGAGCGCGATGAACATGCTCAACGCCGCCGTGGCGATGAGCATGATGCCGAAGCCCTGAAGTGTTTGAATGCCGACCCCGACCAAGGCCATCAGCCGTCTGATCTCGAATCCGGGCGAGGCCGCCTGCATCCCGGTTTTGGTATTGATGTACCGGGGCAGCGTGATGGCCGCTATCGGGGAACGGTAGCGGATCACCATCGCTGTTATCTCGCGCCCCTCCGAGGGCGAGCCCTCGATCATGAGACCTTTGGCCTTTGCCTCCTCATCGATCTCGTGAGTGATCCAGACGCTCTCCATCGTCGTCATGATGAGGCGGTCGATGACCGTACCAGTCTTCTTAAAGACGCCAACGACGCGGTAGCCGTTCTCCTCGTGGGCCCTGCCAGTGCCCTTGATACCATGGGCCCCGGAGAACATATCGCCTATTTTCAGCCCGGTCTCCTTCATGACACGGGCGCCGATGGTCGTCTCGAATGGTTTCTTCCAGAGACGGCCGTCGTCCAGCTCCGCCTTGTAGCTGGCGGGATAGCTGGATTTCGTGCCAACAATGCGAAAACCCCGATAGGCGTCGCCGAGCGCCAGCGGGATGGCGCTCGCCACCAACCGATGCTTGCTGATTTTCGTCGCCTCCGCGAGGGAAATGTTCCCGGTCGGGATGTCGACATGGAAAATAGTGGAAAGGACAAGCTGCAACGGGCTTCCCTTGGCGCCGATCACCAGATGGACTCCCCTTGCGTCTTTGGTCAGGCGCTCCTCGAATTGGCTGGCAAACAAAATCAGGAGGACGATGGTCGCCACTCCGAGTGCGAGTAAAATAAGGTTGAGGGCCGAGTTGAGGGCGCGGTCACGGAGATAGGCGAGGCTTAGCGTCAGCAGGTTCATTGCCGCGCCCCGAGTTCGAGAACGGCCGTGAAACGATCCTTGATCCGCTGGTCGTGGGTGGCGATGATCAGCGTCGCTCCGCAGGTTTCGGCCTGCTCGCAGAGCAAATCCATGACCTGCGCGGTGTTGGCGTCGTCGAGGGCTGAAGTCGGCTCGTCTGCGAGAATCACAGTGGGTTCATTGATGACGGCGCGGGCAATCGCAACTCTCTGGGCCTCTCCCTGGCTCAGCGCGCGCGCGCGCGCGTTCGTCAGTGACCTCAGACCGAGATCGTCGAGCACATGATGGACGCGGGAATCCTGTCTCGGCAAGCCGGCCATGTAACGGGCGAGATGCAGATTGTCGGCCACAGAAAGCGCCGAAATCAAGTGCAGTGTCTGAAAGACTATGCCGATATGGCGACCGCGAAAGACGTCCATGACGCCCGACCCGAGGGAGCCGATGTCCTGTTCCAAGACGCTGATAGTTCCCGCCATCGGGCGCAGAAGGCCGGCTAGAATATTGAGCAACGTCGTCTTGCCACTGCCCGACGGCCCGAGGACAAGGTAATGTTCTCCTTTGTGTGCGGTCCAATTGGGGATGTCGAGAATAGTATGTCCGCCGAAATCATGGCGAAGGCCTTCTACACGGACGGCACTGCATCCACTTGTCTCAGATCTGTGCTGGATACCGGACTTGGACATGTTGGAGGTCCTACTTGACTCTGCGTCAGTCTATATTCCGGTGCTAGCTTACACTAAAATTCAAAAGGCGTGTTTCTCGGGAAAGACCGACACCTGCCGATGGCTTGTCGAGCAGGCAGTTCTGAAATGCCGCGCATTCACAGGTGCCGATACAGCCCGGCGGAACCGTAAGATCGACTGGCTTTCGCTATGGCTACGTCAAGGTCTTTCGGTCCTGAAAAAAAAGGAACCAGCCTGCACCAGGTTACCCTTGGTGCAGGCTGGGAATTTATTGTATTCGGCAAGTGGTGAGACCCACTTGATAATTGGTCACGACCTAGTTGCCGGCCACGACTTCACTTAGCACGGTACCCACTGAACCGGAGGGTGGTTTGACTCCGAGATAATTGGTTACCGTCGCAGCGATGTCCCTCGGCGCGACAAGCCGGCTGACGGTCATCTGTTTGATCCCCGGGCCCGCGAACATGATCGGCACGTAAGTATCGTACGAATAAGGGGAGCCGTGCATGGCGGCAAACAGATCAACTTTCGGATAGAGATACCAGCCAGCTTTTTGGACCACCAAAACATTGCCGGAACGGGTCGGATGGAATGCATTCTGAACCTTATTCAGAATTGAGTCA
>CAYOEI010000080.1:0-5869 GCA_964402825.1 uncultured Hyphomicrobiaceae bacterium | reverse complement strand
GGGACGCGACACGCTGGATGTGTACAAACCCGACCCCCGCCATTTGACGGAAACCATTTTGCGCGCCGGAGGGCAGGTAGACCGGGCGGTGATGATTGGCGACAACGCCACTGACGTGAACACGGCAAAGGCTGCAGGCATCCCTGTGATCGCCGTAACGTTCGGGTATAGCGAACACCCCATCCATACGCTTGGCGCGGACGCCAATCATGACCGCCCGGTCTACTTGCCCTCCGGCGCGCAAAATGGTTTCCGTCAAATGGCGGGGGTCGGGTTTGTACACATCCAGCGTGTCGCGTCCCAGAATAGCTTTGAAGCGGTCATATAACCCAAGTTCGCGGAGTAGCGTGCGTGAAAGCCCCTCGCGCTTGTTGGTGCATACGCCAAGTCTGGCGCCGGCGTTCAATGCTGCATCCAGCGTAGTAACGAGATTGGGGTATGGAGCACTCTCGACGGCTAAGTTGCCGGCGTAGTGATCGAGGAACTGCTCGAACAACTCATCCAGTTGTTCCTCGCTCCGCTTTTCTTCAAACAGAGCCAAACCCTCCACAATTAAGGCGCGCGCACCACGGCTGATCAAGGGCCGGAAACTATCCAGCGGCACTGATGGAAATCCGGCTTCAGCCAGAACATGGTTTAGCGTCCGGATAAGGTCCGGCGCTGTGTCAACCAGCGTTCCGTCGAGATCGAACACCAAAGTTGCGTCGTTTAAAAAAGCATTTTTCATATTGCTTGGTTGCATTACCGCCGCTCGCGGCGCTATCCCTATCTTCAAACAACGCATCGGGCCGGCATTTTGGAGCTCAGTAGAGGAGATTACAATGAAGCTGAATGATCCGAGTCTTTTAAAAGACCAGTGTTACATCAATGGCAAATGGGTAGGTACAAAAGAGACGCTTGACGTGACCGACCCGGCGACTGGCGAAATCATTGGATCAGTTCCGATTATGGGCGCTAGCGAAACCCGCGAAGCCATCGAGGGCGCTCAGGCGGAACAAAAAGAATGGGCGGCGCGCACGGCGAAAGAGCGTTCAACGCTTCTGCGCCGCTGGTTCGAGCTGATACTGGAGAATCAGGAAGACCTGGCTCAGATCCTGACAGCGGAACAGGGCAAGCCGCTGGCTGAATCGCGCGGCGAGGTCGGCTATGGAGCCAACTTCCTGGAGTTTTATGCAGAAGAAGCAAAACGGATATATGGCGAGACCATCCCGAGCCATAAACCGGACGCCCGCATTGTTGTGATGCGTCAGCCGATTGGTGTCACGGCGGCCATTACGCCGTGGAACTTCCCCAATGCAATGATTACACGAAAAGTCGCACCGGCTTTGGCGGCCGGTTGCGCAATGGTGTGCAAACCCGCGAGTGAAACGCCCCTCAGTGCCTTGGCGCTAGCCGCCCTTTCCGAACAAGCAGGGATTCCGCCCGGAATTTTTTCCGTCATCGTGGGCAAGTCATCGGAAATCGGCGGTGAAATGACGTCCAATCCGATCGTACGATTGCTGACATTCACCGGCTCGACGGAAATCGGCAAACTGCTCATGAAACAATGTGCTTCCACCATCAAAAAGGTAGATCTGGAACTTGGCGGCAACGCGCCCTTTATCGTTTTTGACGATGCCGATCTCGATGCCGCTGTCGCCGGTGCGATGATCTCCAAATACCGCAATGCCGGTCAGACCTGTGTCTGCGCCAACCGAATTCTTGTCCAGGACAGCATTTATGACGCCTTCGCGGAAAAACTTGCGAGTGAAGTCATGAAGCTCAAGGTAGGCGCCGGTGTTGATGTGGGCGTCATGCAGGGTCCCCTCATCAATGATGCGGCGATTGAGAAAATCGAAGAGCATGTCGCCGATGCTGTCAATCTGGGTGCGAAGATCATGACCGGCGGCCAGAAACATAAGCTTGGCGGTTCTTTCTATGAGCCAACCGTACTGACAAATGTCACAACCAAGATGCTTGTAACACGCGAGGAGACGTTCGGCCCCGTGGCGCCGCTGTTCCGCTTCAAAACCGAAGACGAGGCGGTTCAGATGGCCAACGACACGCCATTTGGTCTGGCGGCGTACTTTTACAGCCGCGATATTGGCCGCTGCTGGCGGGTTGCCGAAGCCCTCGAGAGCGGCATGGTTGGTATCAATGAAGGTTTGATTTCCACCGAGGTCGCGCCCTTTGGCGGGGTCAAGCAATCCGGTATTGGCCGCGAAGGCTCACGTCACGGGATCGAAGAATATACCGAGATCAAATATTTACTGATGGGCGGACTGGACAGCTAGCAGTTAAGGATATCATGGACGCAGATACATTAAAGATGCGAGCGGCGGAGCGCGCGCTCGACTATGTCAGGCCGGGCATGAAGCTCGGCCTTGGCACCGGCTCGACAGCTGAAAAATTCGTCGACCTGATTGGTGAAAAGGTTCAGGCAGGTCTGGATGTCATCTGTGTCCCGACCTCCGAAGCCACCCGCCTGCAGGCCGAAGCCCTTGGCATCCCGCTCTCGACGCTGGGTGAGCAACCTGAACTTGATCTGACCGTCGATGGCGCCGATGAGCTCGATGAAGCCCTGAACCTGATCAAGGGCGGGGGCGGTGCGCATCTGCGCGAAAAAATCGTCGCCGCCGCCTCGACCCGGATGGTGGTGATCGCCGATGAAAGCAAGCGTGTAACCAAGCTTGGCGTTTTCCCCCTGCCGGTTGAGATCGTACCGTTCGGGTGGCGCACGACGCACACCAAGGTGAGCGATACATCAGTTTTGAACGGGTGCAAGGGGCTGGTCACGCTGCGCGGCAGCCAGGATGTCCCGTTTGTAACCGACAATGGAAATTATATTCTCGACTGCGCATTTGGAGAGATTAACGACCCTGAACAGGTGGCCAGGCAACTCTCGCTCATTCCAGGCGTCGTCGAGCATGGTCTGTTTATCGGCGTCGCCCATGCGGCGGTTATCGCAGGCGCCAATGGCATCGAAATCATCGGTGAAAATCCATGACATCTTATGACTATGATCTGTTCGTCATTGGCGCAGGTTCCGGTGGCGTTCGCGCCGCCCGCATGAGTTCTTCATACGGCGCGAGGGTTGCCATCGCCGAAGAGTATCGTTTTGGCGGCACCTGCGTCATCCGCGGTTGCGTACCAAAAAAGCTGCTTGTATATGCCGCACGCTTCAGCGGCGAATTTGAAGATGCCGCCGGATTTGGCTGGCAGATAGATGGGCTGAAATTCGACTGGCAAACGCTCATTGCCAACAAGGACAAGGAGATCGGCCGGCTTGAGGGTCTGTACAAGAAAACACTCAACAATGCGGACGCAGCGATATTTTCCGACCGCGCTGAACTTGTCGATCCCCATACCATCAGGCTTGTCGAGGCTGACAGAACAGTCACTGCGCGCACCATTCTGATTGCCGCGGGCGGACACCCTTTCAAGCCAGACACGCCTGGCGCCGAACATGCGATCACTTCCAACGAAGCCTTTCATCTCAAAGAGCTCCCCAAACGCATCACGATTGTGGGGGCGGGTTATATCGCGGTTGAATTCGCCAGTATCTTCAACGGGCTCGGGTCGCAAGTGACATTGATTTATCGCGGCGAGCTGATCCTTCGCGGTTTCGATGACGATATCCGCACCGGGCTGGCGGATGAAATGCAAAAGCGCGGCGTTGATATCCGCCTTAACACGCAAGTGAGTGAAATCACCCCCGATGGAGATGCCTACGCGGTGAAGCTCTCTAACGGAGACACGCTTGCAACCGATCTTGTCATGTATGCGACGGGCCGTGTGCCCAATACCGGGACACTCGGCCTTGAACAGGCCGGCGTTGAACTTGGCCGGAAGGGTCATGTGGTGGTCGACGACTATTCCAAATCCTCGGTGGAACATATTTTTGCCGTTGGCGATGTCACCGACCGCGTCGCGCTGACGCCGGTCGCCATACGCGAAGGTGCCGCATTTGCCGAAAGCGTATTCAATGATAACCCTTCCAGCGTCGATTATTCCGGCATCCCGACCGCCGTGTTTTCCGAACCTGAAATCGGAACCGTTGGTCTTACCGAAGCGGAGGCGCGCGAAAAAATTCCAAAACTCAAAATCTACAAGAGCAGCTTCCGGCCGATGAAACACACGCTTTCGGGCCGCGATGAAAAAATGATCATGAAGTTGCTCGTGGATGGTGAGTCCGGACGCATTGCCGGGTGCCATATACTTGGAGCGGACGCAGGAGAAATGGCCCAGATTCTGGCTATCACCATGCGCATGGGTGCGACCAAGGAAGATTTCGACGCGACCGTTGCGCTGCATCCCAGCGCCGCGGAAGAACTTGTGACGATGCGCGATGAGTGGCAGGCGTCCCCGGACGAATAAGCCGTGTGACAGATACGAAACGTGTAGCAGTAAAGGACAGTGAGTGTATGGGGCGTCTTGATAACAAGGTTGCATTGATCACCGGCGCCGGTGGTGGATTTGGCCGTGCAATGTCGGTCGTTTTTGCGCGCGAGGGGGCGCGTATATTCGCCGTCGACCGCGATGAGGACAGGGCGCGCGAGACGGCCGAAGCGGTCGTTGAGGCGGGCGGTGATGTGCGCGCAATTCGTACGGATGTTACCAGCAAGGAAGAAATTGCTTCATTGCTGAAGATGATTGAATCTGAAAGCGGCCAGCTTGATATCCTCGTCAACAATGCCGCCATCACCCAGCGTGAAGATTTTCGCCACACGACCGATGAGCAATGGCAGGAGATCCTGGATGTCAATCTCACCGCCGTGATGCGCCTGTCGCGTGATGGGCTGTCTCTGTTAAAAGTGTCGGGCAAATCTTCGATCATAAATTTGTCATCGATCATGGCGAGCGTTCATGTGCGCCAACTCTCGGCGTACTCGACAACCAAGGCGGCGCTTGCCGGCATGTCGCGCGCCATGGCTGTCGAATATGCGGCCTTCAATGTGCGGGTGAATTATCTCTGTCCGGGTTACGCCGAAACGGCCATGACGGACCGCATTTTGCGCAACCCGGCAGTGCGCAAGGGTTTGCTTGACCGCACGCCGTTGAACCGTTTTGCAACGCCTGAAGATATTTCCTATGCGGCTCTGTTCCTGGCGAGCGATGAGGCCGCTTTCGTTACCGGTGAAGGACTGACCGTCGATGGCGGGATGAGTATCCAGATTTAGGGTGAGCTTGTTATTATCTCCTGGCGCCATTCTTTGCGTACTCTTCCAGTGTCATTCCGGCTCTTCTCAACGTCACTCCGGTCTTCCTCAACGTCATTCCTGCGGAGGCCGGAATCCAGTAGGGCGGGCTCAGTCATTTTGAGATTCAGAAACTGGATTCCGATTTTCATCGGAATGACGCATATTCGAATTGCAAAGAACCAAGTCTAAGCGCTTCGCCGCCTGTGCGGCGCGAAGACATAAATAACTCATGGGCTGCGGGGCGCTGTGATGCGACCAATTCTGTAACTTTTAAGGCCGCTTCCCAGCGCCCCACGCGATGTCTTTTCGAAATCCGCCCGGCGTCTTTATCATTTTTGCTTGTCCTACCGGCTATCGCCTACTTGCGGACATTATATATGTCCTATCGGCTATCGCCTGCTTGAGGACATTATATTTGTCCTATCGGCGTTCGCCTACTTGAGGACATAATATTTGTCCTATCGGCTATCGCCTGCTTGAGGACGAGAACCATTGGAACAAGCATCCACTTACAGCCTCAGGCGCGGGAGCCATAGTACTCCCGGGTCCGGGACGGCACGCCCGGGAAGGTGCGGGGCGTTACTCCGCTCCTCCGCAGGAACCGCATCCCTTCCACGAACACAGACGCTCTGCAGCTCGTCCCATAAGCGGGAAGGAACGAGGCGGAGTTTATGTGCATGGGGAGGGGC